>CAMPBZ010000030.1 GCA_946641795.1 uncultured Clostridia bacterium | reverse complement strand
CTGTTTTCTCTCGCGGCTCCGCAGACCGATGCGGAATAAATAAATAATGAAAGGGAGCGTGTGCAATCGGCTCGCATACGCAAAAAAGGACACCATGAAGCGTTTAACCAAAAAGCAAATGATCATCTTTGCCATCGGGCAACTGGGATGGTCGATCCTCAGCGGCGTTATCAACGCTTGGCTCGTCACATTCTATCTTCCCACCAGCGGCGATATTGATGCCGGCGCGACCCAGTTCATCAAGCCGGGCCTGATCATCTTCGGCGTGCTGACCATTCTCGGCCTGATCACGGCGGTTTCCCGCATTTTTGACGCGGTCACCGACCCGCTCATCGCCTCTCTTTCCGACCGCAGCAAAAACCCGCGCGGCCGCCGCATTCCCTTTATGCAGTATGCGGCCATTCCGCTCTCACTGGTCACTGTTCTGCTCTTCTGCGCACCGGTCCAGGCCATCAGCGGTTGGAACGTTGCTTGGATTTCGGTGTTCATCATTCTGTTCTACCTGTTTATGACCATGTACTGCACGCCTTACAACGCGCTCATCAGCGAGTTTGGCAAAACACAGGAAGACCGCATGTTCATTTCCACCGCCATTTCGCTCACCTTCTTTGCCGGAACCCTGCTTGCTTACACGCCCTTCGTGTTTGCCGGCGTTCTGCGCGGCGCCGTCGGGTACGGTTGGAGCTACCGCATCTGCTTTATCGTGCTGGCAATCATTGCCTGCGTTTGCATGATGCTGCCCACCTTCCTGCTTAAAGAGAAGGAGTTTGTGGATACCAAACCTTCCAATACCAATATGTTCAAATCGCTTGCGGCAACCTTCAAAAACCGCGATTTCCGCACCTTCGTCGGCTCGGATATTATGTACTGGGTGGGTCTGACCCTCTTCCAGACCGGTCTGCCGTATTTTGTAAAGGTCTCTATGGAGCTGGATGAATCCTACACCATGATCTTTATGGGCGGAATGACCGTTCTTTCGGCGGTGTTCTATCCGTTCGTTTCCGGCCTGGTGCGCAAGTTTGGCAAAAAGACGCTTACCATTGCCGGCTTTGTCGGCCTGGCGTGCGCCTACCTCATTACGGCGCTCATCCAGTTCATTCCGCTTCCCGGCATTGTGTTCGGTGTGCTGATCTGCGTGGTTGCGGCGTTCCCGATGGCGCTTTTGGGCATTATTCCGCAGGCCATCGTTGCCGACGTTGCCGAGGCCGAGGGCGTTGTGACCGGTGAAAACCGCGAAGGTATGTTCTTTGCGGCCCGCACCTTTGCTATGAAATGGGGTCAGTCCATTGCCATGCTGGTGTTCACCTCGCTTGCCATCATCGGCACCCAGCAAAATCTGAACACCAACGATATTACCGCCTCCAAGCTCGGCGTTACCATTGTTGCCTTTGTTGCCGTGGCGTTCTGCCTGCTCGGCGCGCTCATCCTCGGCTTCTACAACGAGAAGAAGGTGATGAAGACCATTGCCAAAAAGGAAGAACAACCCGCCGTTGCCCCGACCGCCGATAACGGGGAAGCGCAAAAATGAGCGTTCAGTTCCAATATCTGGTTGCGGGTCAAATCTATCTTGCAACTGAAAGCAATGAACATTTGAAGATTGAAGAAAAGGGTAGCAGAACGCGCCGCACGGTAACCATTACCGCCAAAACCGATCTCTCCCCCAAATACGCGCAAAGCATTGAAGGGGTGCGTATCGGTCTAAAAGACAGGATATTCCTCAACGGATATCAATCCTGGACGGATACCAAAGAGTTTACTCTTTCCGAAACGGAAAAAAATATTTACCGTTTACCAAAGGCGTTGGTCAATCGTTTTTCGTTTGATCGTTACGGGGATGCTACCTTTTACCCCTATTCCGCAAAGCGCTTGCACGGATACGACGTTTTTTACAGCCGGGGGGAGAACAACTGCTTTTACTGCAACCTCAATTCTGCAGTTTCCTACCTGATTTTTCAAGTGGACCGGCATAGCGGACAGTTATATCTGACTGCTGATTTGCGCGGTATCAACCTGAAAAAGGGCGAAACGCTCACGGTTCTTGATTACTGCTTTGCGCCCGATTACGACAGCGGCGTGCGGCTCTTCCGCCAAATGTTTTCTCCCCGGCCGGCCGAGCGGATCTTCGGCTATACCTCGTGGTATAACTACTACCAGGACATTAACGAAGCGCAGATCTTGCGGGATCTGGATGCGCTGGACGACCGCTTTAACCTGTTCCAGATCGACGACGGATACGAAACCTTTGTTGGCGACTGGATGAACGTTGACCCGCAAAAATTCCCGAACGGGCTTGCCCCCATTGTGGAAAAGATCCACCAAAAAGGGCTGAAAGCCGGCATTTGGCTGGCGCCCTTCGTTGCCGAAACGAAAAGCGCCGTTTTCCGGGAGCACCCCGAATGGTTCCGCCGTACCAAATCCGGCAAGCCGATCAAATGCGGCGGCAACTGGTCTGGCTTTTACGCGCTGGACCTGGAAAACGAAGAGGTAAAAGCTTATATCGAGGCCTCTTTGCGGTTCTTTATGGACTTGGGCTTTGATTTTTTCAAGCTGGATTTTCTCTACGCGGCAAATCTCCCGGACTATCCGGGAAAAACGCGGAGTATGGTTGCCGAGGAGGCGTATTCCTTCCTGCGCCGCGTTTTGAGCGACCGCCTGATTTTGGGCTGCGGCGCAACGCCTTTCAACTGCGCGGGGAAATTCGACTATCTGCGCGTCGGCCCCGACGTCTCGCTGGAATTTGACGACATTTGGTTTATGCGCCTGATGCACCGCGAGCGCATTTCCACCAAAGTCACCCTGCAAAATACCATTTACCGTTCCTTTTTCAACAACGTGCTGTTCGGAAACGACCCCGACGTGTTTATTCTGCGCGACGAAAACGTGAAGCTTTCCGCGGAGCAAAAACGCGCCCTGCTCACGCTCAACGCCCTGTTTGGAAGCGTTTTGATGACATCGGATAACGTTGCCGAATACAACGAGGAAAAAGAGGAACAGCTCCGCGCGGCGCTGGATCGCTTCCAAAACGCCAAAGTTACTTCCTATATGCGCGAAGGCTCCCGTATTCACATTCACTATTTGCTGAACGGGGAGACGTATTCGCTGATTTACGATACCCGGAAAGGAGTTTTGCTATGACCGATCGCACCGGAATGATCTTTGATAACGAGATCGATAAAAAAACAATTCGTCAAGCCGAAAAGAGCAAACAGAAATTTTTGAAAAAATTCGGCGACGACAGCTCCAAAGAATACGATGTCAAATTTGAGCCGATCGAGGCGCTGGATCATATCCAGGCTATGAATATCGTCACTTCCGAAAAAGAGAGCTGGGAGTTTTCGCCCAACGCTCTGATCGTGGGCAATATCCGTATGGGCTTTGGGCATTACCGCATCTCCATCGCTATGGCTTCCTGCGCCCGCGCGTTGGGCTATACACCCTACTGGCTGGATCTTGCTTCGTTTGACGCGACCGGCTCCAAAATGATCCGCTATCAGAACGAGCTGTATTCCAAGGCCTCCCGCATTTCGCAAAAATCCAAACTGTTCAACCACTTCATCTGGGAACCGCTGAACAGCGAGGGCTTCAAAAAGCTGACCTACAACGCCAAGGATCAGAAAAACAGCGAGCTGCTGGTTCCGCTGTTCCATCATATCCCCAAGGATACGCCCTATATCGCAACCCATGTTTGGCCTTCGCAGGCGGCCGTTCACGCAGGAATGACCCATGTGGTCAACGCCATTCCCGATAACTGGCCAATGGGGCTCCACCTTTCCGAGGGAGCGATCCACGCGGTGCAAACGCCGTTTGCCTATCTCGGCTACAAAACGCTCAACGGCTTTGCCCAAAAGCCGCTTTCCGGCATTCCCGAAAGCGAGTTGAAAATGGTGGGTTGCTATGTGGATCACGAGCTTTTGGTCGATCTGAAAAAGGATAACGACCTGCGCCGCAAGCGGATGAAAACCGGAAAACCGGTGCGCCTGCTCTTAACGGTTGGCGGCGCCGGCGCCGGCTACAAGCAAATGATGGGCATCATCCGCCATCTGCTTCCTTCCATCGAGCGCAAGGAGGTTGCCGTTTTCATCAACTTCGGCGACCATCTTTCGGTTTACGAAAAAACAATGGAACAGCTCCGCCAATATCCGGTTTCCACCTTCTTCAACGCAATGGATAGCCTGAAAGCCTATGCCGCTTCCATTCGGGAGGGCGACGCTTCGGGCATTGTGGGCATTTACAACAAGGATATTTTCTCGGCGGTGTATTCCACCAATCTGCTTATGCCGGTCAGCGACCTGCTCCTCACCAAGCCGAGCGAGCTCGCTTATTATCCAATTCCCAAGCTCTTCTTGCGCCACATCGGCGGGCACGAGGCCTGGGGTGCCGTTTGGGGAAGCCAGATGGGCGACGCTACGCCCGAATGCGGCGATGTAAAGTCGGCAAACGCAATGCTGGACCGCCTGCTTTCCGACCGAGAGATCCTCTCGCATTTCTGCGATCAGATCGACGCGTTGAAGCAAAAAGGGTTCTACGACGGCGCCTACGAATGCGTCCGGCTTGCCGTGGGCGACCCCAAAGCAAAGCCCAAGAAAGTCTAACATCAAAAAAAGGGATTTCAGCACCGAAATCCCTTTTTTACGGAGGAAAAAATCAATGGATCAGCAACAGGGCCGGGTGGAAAGCTATGTTCCGGCGGCAACGTTTTATGATGGAAAGCGCGAGGCGGCGGGCACGGCCTTTCGGGATCGGTTTGCCGTTGTTGACGCGCAAAATGCGTTTTCCGTTCTGGCTTTTCGCGGCGGCGGACTGCAAGTTGGCGCTCCGCTTCCGATAAGCAGAGAGAATATTCTCTCCCTGCAACGCGCCCTTGCCAAAGGCGAGCGCGTATTGATCGGAACGGAAAACGGTTCCGCGCTCTTCTTCGGGGACTGGATGTGCGAAGGTTTGGCGCCGGTTTTGCTGTTGCCGCAGGCCTGCGCCGATCTTTCCGCTGCCGCGGCGCTGACCTTTCACAACGAGATCATCACGCTTGGAACCGCCGGGGCGCCGGAGCCGGGAAGACGGGAGATAGGTGAGCTTTGCCTGCGCTTTTCGGAAGCGCTTGCCGGCTGTGACCGCGTGTTTTCCGTCGGGGAAGAGCCGGAGCGCTTCCGCAACCACACCGCGCATATCGCCGCGCTTGCAGGGTGCCGCGCCGATTTTTCGGCGCTTTCCTTTGACCCGTTTGCGCTTTCCGAAGTAGATACACGCCGGTGGACGCTGTTATTGCTTTGCCTGTTTCTTTCTCTGCGCGGCGCGGGCGGGGAAGACCCCGCCGTTTCCCTGCGGGAGGTCGGCCGGGAAACTATTTTGCCCGGCGTGGAGTTTTCCCTCTCGCGGGACGCAAATCCGACCACAGGCGAGCGGTTTGCCTTTTTGCGGCACCCGGCGTTCCGGAATGTCAAACTGGAAACAACGCCGGAAGGTCTGCGGCTCTCGGTGCTTCTTTCGCGCCGGGCGCGGCCGGGGGAACTTTGCGCCGCGGCACCGGCCGTTCAATTCTGCTTCCTTTTGGAAGTTGCATAAAAAAAGAAGGAGCGAACGCGCCGCGTTCGCTCCTTCTTCGTTATTCTTCAATAAATCCGCGGCCGTGGACTTCGCGAATTTTCGTAACCGTTAAAAACGCTTCGGGGTCCATCTTGCGGATCAGCTCGGTTGCCTCGTGCAGTTTGCGGGGGTGCAGGACGCAGAGAACGCCCTGTTGCTTTTTCTCCAAATGCCCGGTTTCAATCATCGTCATCGTAACGCCGGCGTTCAGCGAATGTAAGAGCGCCTCACGGATCTCTTCATAATGGTCGGAAACCACAAAAATCTGAACCTGCGCTTTTCCGACGATGATGACCTGTTCGATCAGAATGGACTCCAAAATCAGCACCAAAAAACCGAGTAACGCCCGCTGCGGGTACCAGATGGCCTGTGCGCCAATGACCAGCACGCCCAAAATGTTTACCATCCAGGAAATGGGCAGGCCAAACCAGCGGTGGGCAATCAGCGCAACAATATCCATACCGCCGGTCGAGGAGCCCACGCGCATCGTCAACCCCATTCCAACGCCAATAATCAGGCCGGCGGAAATGGCGGCAAGCGTAGGATCATCGGTCAGGGTGCCAATGCCGGGAATGCGCTCAAATCCGGCCAGAAAGAGAGGGTACAAAAGCGAGCCGGCAATGGTGGTCAAAAAGAACTTTTTGCCAAGCACCCAAAGGCCGAACAAAAGCAGGAGGATATTCAAAATCAAAATGGCAAGGGCGGGGTCAAAGCCGGGAAAGATCCGTCCCAGGGCAATACCAATGCCGGTGGTGCCGTCCGAGAGAATGTCGTGGGGGAGGATAAAGGCGGCAATGCCAAAGGCAAGCAGCGCGTTGCCAATCAGAATGCACAAACCGGTAATGGTCAGCTGTTTCCAATTCTGCTTTTGCTTCATTTGCGGGGAACCCGTCCTTTCTTCAAAAACTCATTGTTCTGCGCCGCGTTTTGAGCGGAACGTTTTTAGTGAATAAAAATCTTTTTAATCAGCTTTACCAACAGCGCAATCAAATTCAGCGCCAGGGAAACGGCAATTGCAATGGAGAAAAAGTAAATCGAGAAGATCCCAATGCGAATGCAGGTAACGGTAACGGCGCTTTGAATGGTGGGCAAAAAGTACAGGCCAATGTTTACAAGCAGCATAAAAACGGCAAGGAATAAAAAGCCGACCACGCTGCCCTTTACGTCCGCCATACTCAAACTCATATGTAGGGTGATCAGAATGGCAACAATAAAGAATACCCAAAACAGGCCGTTTTGAAAATTGACTGGGTTAAACAGCACCGTCATTCCGGAAAGAACGGTGGGGAACAAATTGGAGGTAGAGGCACTGCCAACCTGCGTAATGAACCCAAAAAAGACGCCGGGAATGCAAAAGCGCATCAAAAGAACCAGAATGCCGGTACCAAACAGAATGGGGCCAATGCCGATAAAGAAGTTTCCAATCTGCTGGTAAATGTTTTTCGGGTTGTAGGAGTGCGAAACGTAGCCCAGCGTACCGTCCTGGGAGTTGGGCTGGAACAGCTTGATCTCCTTGATTTTATGGAAAAAGATCAGGCAGAAAAAAGCGTGCCCCAATTCATGGATCGGGGTTCCAATCAATCCCGTAGCAATGCAAACGGCTCTTCCTTTGCGGCCGACCAGGAAGAAAAACAACCGGTTCAAAAGCCAAAGGACAAGCCCGCACGCGCAAAAAACGCCTGCGGTTGCCGTAAGCTGTACCATAAAATGCCAAAAAATTGTGCCCATTGTTTCCGTGCTTCCGTGCGCCGCCAAAGGCGGCTTCCTTTCTAAAAAAAATACAAGCGCCGTGCCGGGATAAAAAAATCCAAGCCGGGGGGCTTGGATTTTTTGGATGGGCAAACGCTACCCCATATTTTGGGGCGGGCGTTGCCCGCTGGTGACAAAGTCAAGTGTAAAACCGAACTTTGCCGCCGTGGTGTGAGCTTGGGCAACAGCCAAACGCCATCCGAGAATTGGAGGCGGGCCTTGCCCGCTGGTGACCCGTAGCAGAATCGAACTGCTGTTACTGCCGTGAAAGGGCGGTGTCTTAACCTCTTGACCAACGGGCCGTTGGTAGCGGGAATTGGATTTGAACCCATGACCTACCGGGTATGAACCGGTTGCTCTAGCCAGCTGAGCTATCCCGCCGTTAATCGTGCTTTCATATTATATCACGGGGCGCCCTTTTTGTCAATAGGTTTGCGCCAATTATTTTGCAAAAAGTTTTGCGCCGCTTTCCGGGCGCAAAAAAGGGGAAAACCGTATTCCGAAAGGAGGTGCGTATTTGCGCTGCCGCACTTGACAAAACCGCCGGAAGATGGTACAATAAAGAAGACCAAAATCCCCAAGATTGAAAGGAAATAGCGCGTATGAGCAAAGCAACGCTTGTGGTCCTCGCGGGAGGATTGGGTAGTCGGTTCGGCGGCAACAAACAAATTTCCGGCGTTGGGCCGAACGGCGAATTTTTAATGGAATACTCTATTTTTGACGCGATTTCGGCGGGATTTGACCATATTGTTTTCATTTTGAAAGCCGAAATGGTGGAGGAAGTCAAGGCAAAATTCGCGGGCAAATATGCAGGCGTCCGGTTTGACTACGCCGTGCAGGATTACGGCACCATTCCGGCGTTCTATTCCATCCCCGCGGAGCGCCAAAAGCCGTTTGGAACGGTGCACGCCGTCCTTGCGGCAAAGGAATATCTCCATTCGCCGTTTGCAACCGTCAACGCCGACGATTATTACGGCAAAGCGGCCTACCGCATTCTTGCCCGGATGCTCGGCGGCCTGAAAACCGCGGGCGAGGGAGTGATGGTTCCTTATATTCTCGGCAACACGATGAGCCCAAACGGCGGGGTGACCCGCGGAATTTGCAAAATTGAGGGCGGACTTCTTCAAGCGGTGGCGGAAACCAAAAATATCCACTACACCCCGGCGGGAAGCGTTGTGTCCGATGCCGGCGCGCTTTCGGGAAACGAGGTCGTTTCAATGAACATTTGGGGCTTCCACCCGGTGTTTGTCCCGGTAATGCAAGCCTATTTTGAGGGCTTTTTGAAAGGCCTTGGCCCCGGCGAGCTGAAAGCCGAATGCCTGTTGCCCGTGATGGTGGACGATCTGCTCCGGCAGGGAAGGTTGGCGGTAAAAGCCGAGGCTTCGCCCGACCGGTGGTTCGGCCTGACCTATCAGGAAGACCGCGCGGCGGTTATGGAAGAACTGAAAAGATTGCACCAAACCGGCGCGTACCCGGAAGTGCTGGGATAGATTTTTAGAAGACCGCCCACGGGCGGTCTTCTTTTTGGATATTAATATGAAAATGTTACGTTCTCTTTTAATTTTTATATTAAAATTAAAAAATTTTCAAAAATGGGGTTAATATTCTCTGTTTATATTGACTTTACAATATTTTTATGCTAAAATGAATTTGCGACACAACTTAATATACAGTTCACAGGGAAAGTGTTTTTATTTGACGGTAAAAGCACATTCTCCATTTTGGCTTTCTCTTGTGGACTGTTCAAAGTTGTGTCGCAGCAATCGGAGTTATGTGTTTTTCGGTGCGCTGACTTCGGTTGGCGCACTTTTTATTTTTTTGGAGGAATTCCTTATGAACAAACTTTTGAATTACAAAAAATTCTACTCAATTTACAGATTTTTGCCGTTGATTTTGGCGGCAACAATTCTATTCCTTATGTTTGTGTGGTCGATTGTCGATGTTGCCGCGCTTGGTACACACTACACAAGCACTTACGGTAATCGTGTTGACTATTACGGTGTAATGAGGCTCAAATCTGCATTTTTGTGCTTAATTATTTGGTGGCTTATAGGAATTGTATTAGCCGCAGCAACTTGGTTTTTCTCTGCACTTGCAGTTTCGCCTACAATAACCAGGACCGACGCGGTTATTGAAATGAACGAAAGAGGTAAAACGAACTAAAAATAAAATTATGCCGTAGACCGAAATATCGGCATAATATAACCGGCGAGCCGCTTTTGCGGCTCGCCGCGACAGCGATGCCTGCTCCACAAGATGCGAACCCGCGCTTGCTATGCAAGCCGCGTTGATAGCGGGGCATCAGAACCCAGATGCGCGCCGAACTTCAATTTGCCGTCATTGTTTTCCTGCGCGCATCGTTCCTTTTGCCTTGCGGCAAAAGGAGCGGGTTCGATTGGATAGAACCCTGCCGGGTATTTCGCCTGCGGCGAATATCTTTGTGTCGCGCAGGTGTCTCGCAAGCGGACACCGTGCCTGCTACGCAAGATGCGAACCCGCGCTCGCTATGCAAGCCGTGTTGATAGCGGGAATCAGAACCCAGATGCGCGCCGAACTTCAATTTGCCGTCATTGTTTTCCTGCGCG
>CAMPBZ010000029.1 GCA_946641795.1 uncultured Clostridia bacterium | reverse complement strand
CGGCAAACGTGCGCGAAGTGGTGGGCGACAGCTACGATAAATACATCGGCTGCCCCTACGTGGATATTCCCGACCCCTGGGGCACGCACGAAAACTTTGCAAAGCACTTTGAGGCCGAGTTTCTGGAAGCTATGAAAAAGTTCGGCATTGAGCTGGATTGCCGCTACCAGGCCGACCTTTACCGCGCCGGAACCTATACCGAGGACATTCTGGAAGCGCTCCGCCGCCGCGGCGACATTTTTGAAATTCTGGACTCCTTTAAGACCAAGGATCCGGACAAGTCGCCCGAGGAACTGCGCGCCGAGCACGACGCCGAAAAGGCAAACTACTACCCGGCAACCATCTTTTGCCCGGCGTGCCGCACCGACTTTACCACCATTACCTCGCTCTCCGAGGATTGCACCACCGCCACCTACACCTGCCGTTGCGGCCACAGCGGAACCTTCAATTTCCGCACCGACCACAACTGCAAGCTTTCCTGGAAAGTGGACTGGCCGATGCGCTGGCGGCACGAAGGGGTGGATTTTGAGCCGGGCGGAAAGGATCACGCCGCGCCCACCGGCTCCTATTCCAACGCCAAACTGGTCTCCAAAAAGATCTTCGGCTACGAGCCGCCGCTCTTCCAGGGCTATGAGTTCATCGGCATCAAGGGAATGACCGGCAAAATGTCCGGCTCCACCGGCCTCAATTTAACGCCGGATACCCTGCTTCAACTCTACCAGCCCGAAATCATCCTGTGGCTCTATTCCAAAACCGAGCCCACCAAGGCCTTCGATTTCTGCTTTGACGACGGCATTCTGCGCCAGTATTTCGAGTTTGACAAAATGCTTTCCGATTGCCGCGCCGGCACCGCGAACGAGGCAACGCAGGCAATTATGTATAACTGCACCGTAGAGGGCAGAGAGGTCATCACGGTTCCAATGGGCCTGCTGGTTCAGCTCGGCTCCATCGTGGATTTCAATATTCCCATGCTGGAAACGGTGTTCCAAAAAATCGGAACGCCCTACACCTACGCGCAGTTTGCCGACCGGCTTGACCGCGCCCGCTACTGGCTGGAACAGTGCGCGCCCGACCAGGTCAACCGCCTGCGCACCCACCGCGCCTGGGATGTTTACAACACCCTTTCGGATGAGGAAAAACAGGCCGTTGCCCTGTTGCACGATTGCATTCTCAAAGGCGGCTACGACCTGGACGGTCTGAACACTGCGCTTTACGATATTCCCAAAAAGGTGTATCCCGCGCTGGCCGACTCCAAGGAACTGCGCCCCCTGCAAAGCGCCTTCTTCAAGGCGGTCTATCAGCTTCTTCTGGGCAAGGATCAGGGCCCGCGCCTGTACCTGTTCCTCTATGCCATTGACCCCGCCCGCTACGTAGGACTTTTGGACTTTTCCTACCCCGAAACCGAGGAGGAAAAAGCGGCGGCAGTCGCCGCCGAGGCGCCCGCGCCGGAAGAGGAAGCCGCCACACAGCAACCCGCGGCACCGGCTGGCGAGGCCGACCCCGTTCCGCCCGTAAAAGAGCAGATCACGCTGGATGACTTTGACAAGCTTGACCTGCGCGTTTGCAAGATTTTGAAAGCCGAGGCGGTGCGCAAATCGCACTCCTGCTATAAGCTCACGCTCTCGGACGGCATCGGCGAACGGATCATTATGTCCTCCATCAAGGCGTATTACACGCCCGAACAGCTGGTGGGCAAAAAGATCATTGTAATTGCCAACCTCAAACCCAACCGCATTTGCAACATCAATTCCTGCGGAATGTTGCTGGCCGCAACCAATAACGCCTGCGGCTGTAAACTGATTTTTGTGGACGACGCCGTCCCCGAAGGCACGCCCATTCATTAAGCCAAATCAAAAAGCGGGCGCAACCCAATCGGTTGCGCCCGCTTTGTTGTTTGCAATTATCCCAGTACAAATTGTTTCATCGTGTCAATCAAGGCTCTTGCCTCGGCCGCGGTTGCGTCCTCTGCAAAAATGCGGAGCAGGGGCTCGGTGCCCGAAAAGCGGCAAATGACGAAGCTGTTGTCCGAAAAATAGACCTTGCAGCCGTCCTCGTACCCTACCTTTGCAATCGTTTTTCCGGCAAAGTCGGGCAGCTGTTTCTCCACCATCAGCAGGTGATTGATGCGCGGTTTGTCGTCGGGGTGGAAGGTCAGGTTATCCTCTTCCATCACGTGCGCCCCGTAGCGCGCGGTCAGGTCGTTCCAAAACTCGGTTGCCGTTTTGCCGATGGCGCAGATCATTTCCACAAACAGCGCGGCGGCGTAAATGGAATCCTTGCCGAAAATATGGCCGCGAACGGTCAGACCGCCCGAGGATTCGCCGCCCAGAACGGCGTCCTTTTCATCCAATTTTGCCGAAATGTATTTGAAACCGACCGGCACTTCGTAGCAGACCTCGCCGAAGGAAGCGGCCACCAGGTCCAGCATATGCGTGGTAGCCAGGTTGCGCACCACCGGGCCTTTCCAGCCGCGGTACTCGTGCAGGTAGTAGTAGAGCATAACCAAAATCTGGTTGGCGTCAATGTAGGCGCCGTTTTTGTCAATGATCCCAACGCGGTCGCCGTCGCCGTCAATGGCAATGCCCATATCGTAGTTTTCCTGCACCACGCGGCTGGCAAGCATTCCCAGCTGGTGCAGGCCGGGCGCCGGGTTCATCCCACCGAAATAGGCGTCGCGGTTGGCGTCCATCAGGTCCACGGTGGTGCGCGCGGTGTACAAAACGGCGGTCAGAGGGTAGGAGCCGGAACCGTGCATCGGGTTAAAGAGCAGGCGAATGCCCGCCTCGCGGATCACGTTCAGGTCCAGCCGGGAGAGAATGGAATCCAAAAACCGGTTGAAAGGCGCTTTCAAAAAGGTGATCTTTCCGGCGGCTTCGGCCTCGGCAAAGGGCATGGAGCGAACGGTTGCGCGCGCAATCAGCTCTTCCAGGTGCGCGGTGCATTCCACCGGGGCGTCGCGCCCCTCTTCCACAATCAGCTTGACCCCGTTGTAAATGGCGGGGTTGTGGCTTGCCGTTACCTCAATGCCGTAATGGAGCTGCGAATCCTTTACGGTGAACATGACCAGCGGCGTGGGCGCGCTGCGGTGCAAAAACAGGATTTGTACTCCGTTCGCCGTCAGCACTTCGGCAATCCATTCGGCCGTCTCCTTGGAAAGGAACCGGCGGTCGTAGCCAATCATTACCGGCCGGTCGGTTTTGCCCTCTTCAACCATCAAATCGGCAATGCCCTGCGCCACGCGCTGAATATTCTCCTTGGTAAAATCGTCGCCAATCACGGCGCGCCATCCGCCTGTCCCGAACCGTATCATAATCTGTCCCTTTCTGTCAAATGCAGGATTTGATTTTATTATAAATCAAATAAATTGCGCAGAAAATAGAAATTCGGACATTTTTTCTTTTTGATTGGCCGTTTTTTGAAAAGCGAAAGGGAAAGTGTGTAAAAAAACTGTTAAAAGTTGGCAAAAAGTACGGAAAGGTGTTTACAAACACCCTCAAATGTGTTATACTTCTATAATGTAGTATTATAGGTTTTGGAAAAATATATTGAAATTTCGCATAAGGAGAAACCCAAATGCAAAATTCGCAAGGAATGAAAAAGAATTTGTTTCGCACCGACTTGCGCCCGGCTTTGATCGCCGGCGTTCTGATCGGTGTGGTTTTGCTCGGCCTGCTGACGGCATTGACCATTCTGGCGCGGTTTGACCTGATCCGCGGGGAGGAACTGCCTTACTATGCGGGTGCCTTGCTGGGCGTTTATCTGCTTTCGGCGGGCGTGTTGCTGGTGGCCTACCTGCTGCGCTACCGTAGAGTGAGCGCGGCGAACGACGCGGCGGAACTGATGTCCACCGAGGTCAGCGACCTGTTTCGCTATGTGGTGGATCTGCCCTACGCCATTGTGAGCGCCGAGGGAACGGTTAAAATCGTGAGCGGCGCGCTGCAAGAAATTCTGCAATACCGCACCCCTATTTGCAACGTTCCGCTTTCCACCTTCTGCACCGTTTCGGTCAACAGCATCATTTCGTACGCGCAGAACGGCGGGCCGGTCAAGGACATCACCGTCAACAGCGACGGCGTTCCGATCGACAACTCCAAGCCGATGATCACCGAGATCGAGGGCAGAAAATACAGCCTGGATTGCTACATTCTCCGCTCGCGCGGAACCGATTATTATTTCGTTATTTTCCGCGACGTTACCGAAATTCTTGCCCTGCAAAAGAAGAAATATGAGGAAGAACCCATCGTCGCCTACGTGGTTATCGACAGTTTGCAGGAGCTTGCCCAGTACGTGCGCGTGAGCTACCGCACCGCCGTAAGCGAGATCGAGACCATTCTGAAAGGATGGGCCGAGGGCTTTGGCGGAATGCTGCGCGAATACGAGCGCGAAAAATACGTGGTGGTGTTCAACCGGCTGGCACTGGACGAGTGCATTGCCAATAAATTCAACATTTTGGAAACGGTGCGCAACGTCAAGCTGGGCGATAACAGCTACCCCGTTACCATTTCCATGGGCGTTGGCGCCGTGAAGGGAAGCTTTGAGGATAAAGAGCGCGCCGCGAGCGACGCTTTGGATATCGCCCTGCAAAAAGGCGGCGACCAGGCCGCGGTCAACAGCGGCGAGACCATTACGCTGTACGGCGGCCGCGTGAACACGATGGCAGGCTCCACCACCATCACCTCGCGCGTCAACTCCATGCACCTCTCCAAGCTGATGCGGGACGCCGGCAACATTCTCATTATGGGTCACAGCGCGCCGGACTACGACTCCATCGGTTCCTGCGTGGGTCTTGCCCGCCTGGCCATTTGCTCCAAGAACGGCGACTATTCCAAAATCCGCATCGTGGTCAACCGCGACCACGTCAACTTCCGCAACTGCTATGACGTTGTTGCGCACCTGCCGGAGTACCGCTCCATGTTCATCGGCGCCGAAATGGCGCTGGATTCGGTGCGCGCCAACACGCTGCTGGTCATCAGCGACGTGAGCAATATGCAGCACACCGAGGTTCCCCGGCTGACCAAAATGGTGCAGAATATCGTTATCATCGACCACCACCGCCGGCCGAACCAAATGTACGAGTTCAAACCGCTGATGACCTATATCCGTCCCGGCGTTGCCGCGGCGGGCGAACTCGTCAGCGAAATGCTGGAACTCAGCCCCTTCCACGACGCGCTCCTCAAAGAGGAGGCTTCGCTCCTGCTTGCCGGCCTGATGCTGGATACCAAAAACTTTACCCAGGGCGCCGAAATGCAAACCTTCTCGGCGGTGCGCTATCTCTATGAGCGCGGAGCCAACGCGGCAATGATCAAATCCTTCTTTACCGAGTCGCTCTCCACCCTGTTTACGGCAAGCGAAATTGACAGCCGCACTCGCACCTACCGCGAAAAGATCGCCCTTACCTGGCTCTCGGTGGATCATTCCGAAACCGAGGAGGATAAAATTGCCGTTGCAAAAGCGGCCGATAAGCTGATGAACATTTCGGGCATCGAGGCTTCCTTCGCGCTGTTGCACGCGGGCAGTTCGGTCACCATTTCGGCGCGTTCGGGCGGAAAGATCAACGTGCAAAAAATCGCCGAGCGCCTGGGCGGCGGCGGACACTTTGATATGGCGGCGGCAACGCTGCGCAACACAACGCTGGAAGCGGCGTCCATTCAGCTCAAAAATGTGATCGACGAATACCTGGATCACGAGTATAAAGAATAAACGCAAGGAGGTCGGCAAAATGAAAGTCATTCTGTTGGCAGACGTAAAAGGACAAGGCAAGAAAAACGATGTAATCAACGTATCCGACGGATACGCCAAAAACTTTTTAATTCCGCGCGGGCTCGCCAAAATTGCCGACGCGCAGGCGCTCAACGACGTAAAGGTGCGCGAAGAAGCGCGGCTTTACCGCATTGCAACCGAGAAAAAAGAGGCCGAAGCGCTTGCCGCCCGCCTCAAAGAGATCACGGTGGTCATCAAAGCCTCTTCCGGCGGCGACGGCCGGCTGTACGGCTCGGTTACGGCAAAGGATATTTCCGAGCGGCTTGCCGCCGATTTTGGCATTGAGATCGACAAGCGCAAGCTCACCCTGCCCGAACCCATCAAGGCGTTCGGCACCTATCCCGTGGAGGCAAAACTCTATTCCGAGGTCAACGCAACCATCACCGTTTCGGTACGGGAATAATCGCCGGCCCTCCGGCTTTGTAAGTTTTGGAAAGGAGAAAGGATTTTTTGCGGTCGAAACCCGCGGGATCCCCAAAATAAATGCAGGACGAATTGATGCGGAAATTGCCGTTTTCCATGCTGTCGGAGCAATCGCTCCTGGGTGCCATTCTCATTGACCCTTCGGCGCTCAACGAGGTGGCAACCACGGTAAATGCGGACGATTTCTATCTGGAAGAACATAAACAAATTTATCTTGCTATGAGCGAGCTGTTCCTGGCAAGCCGGGAAATTGACGTCGTTACTCTGATCGACCGTTTGGTCACCGCCGGGGTTTACGATAAATCCGGCGGCGAGGACTATCTTCGCACGCTTTCGGAGGTGGTTCCCGACGCGCTGAACGTCAAGGATTACGCCCGGATCGTCAAGGACAAAAGCATTTTGCGGCAGCTCATTCTTGCGGCAAATGAAATTTCCGAAAGCGCCTATTCCGAGCAGGAGGCAGTCTCCGAAGTCTTGGATCACGCCGAAAACCTGATTTACCAGGTGGCGCAGGGCAGGAATACGCAAAACTTCCGCCCCATTCAAGAAGTTTTGCAAACCTTTTACGATAATTTACACCAGTTGCAGGAAAACCCCGAGGCGGTCGAGGGCACCAAAACCGGTTTTTCGGAGCTGGACCGCGTGCTTGCCGGTATGGGAAAGACCGACCTGATCCTCATCGGCGCGCGCCCCGGTATGGGAAAAACCTCGTTTGCGCTCAACATTGCTACCAACGTGGCAAGGCAAACCGGCAAAAAAGTTTGCTTTTTCTCGCTGGAAATGTCGGCCGAGCAGGTCGTCAGCCGTATGGTGTCCAGCGAGGCGCTGGTCAACAGCTATTCGCTCCGCACCGGCAAATTGAGCACCGAGGATTGGGAGCACCTTGCCTATGCCGCTTCCGAGCTGTCAAAGTGCAATATTCTCATCGACGATACCTCCGGCATTACGGTAACCGCTATGAAAGCCAAACTGCGCCGCGTGGAGAACCTCGGCCTGGTCGTTATCGACTACCTGGGATTGATGCAGGGGGATAAACGCGCCGAAAACCGGGTGCAGGAAGTTTCGCAAATTTCCCGTGCGCTCAAAATTATGGCCAAGGAACTCGGCGTTCCGGTCATTTGCTGTGCGCAGCTCTCCCGCGGGCCCGAATCCCGCAACGATAACCGCCCGCAGCTTTCCGACCTGCGCGATTCCGGCGCCATTGAGCAGGACGCCGATGTGGTTATTTTCCTGTACCGCAGCGAATACTACAAAAAAGACGATAAGGCAACCAACGGAATGTCCATTGCCGAAGTCATTGTTGCCAAGAACCGCCACGGCGAAACCAAAAAGGTGAATATGGGCTGGAACGGGCAATATACAAAATTCGTCACCATCGAGCAAAACGCCGAGCCGCAATGAAAAAAGCCGTTCCAATTCCAATGCCGTGGGAGCTTGCCGGGCTGGAACCGCAAACGCCGGTTTTGCTGGCGCTTTCCGGTGGCGCCGATTCGCGTTTTCTGCTGGATCGGCTGGCCGAGGGGAGCAAAAAGTACGGTTTTCCGCTCCTGCTGGCGCACGTCAACCACGGTATTCGCGGGGCGAGCGCCGGGCGCGACGAGGCTTTTTGCCGCGCGCTGGCCGAGCAATACGGCCTGCCCATCGAGGTACTCACAGTCAACGTCCCCGCGCTTGCAAAATCAAACGGTCGGGGGATCGAGGAGGAGGCGCGCGCGGCGCGCTATGCCTTTTTTGAAAAGCTGATGCGCGCGCAAAACATTCCATTGCTTGCAACGGCGCACCAGGCCGACGACCTTTTGGAAACCATGCTGTTCCGCATTGTGCGCGGCACCGGAACGGCGGGGCTGTGCGCCATTTTGCCGGCTCGCCGGTTTGCAAACGGCTTTGTCACCCGCCCGCTTCTCAATCTTTCGGCGGCCGAAATTCGCGCCGCCTGCAAAAAAGAGGGGCTGGAATTTGTGGAGGATGAAACCAACGCCGACCCAACCTATGCGCGCAATCTGATCCGCGCGCAGGTCATTCCCGCGCTGGAAAAACTGTACGCCGAGCCGCAAAAGCAGGCGGCCAAACTGGCCGGGCGGGTGCGGCAGGACGAGGATTATTTTGCCGGGCAGGTGGCGGCCTTTTGGCAGGCAAACCCGCAAAAAGAGCTTTCCTGCGCGGCGCTTGCAAAGCTTCACCCGGCCATCCGTGCGCGCGTGTTGACCGATTTTCTGGCCAAAAGCGGCGTCACCGCCGATTCGGCAATGCTGGAACGCGCCTGCGGGCTGATCGACGGGAGCAACGGGCGCAAAATCCCGCTTGCGGGCAACCTTTGCCTGTTCAAACGGCGGGGGAATTTGACGGTGGAAGAAAAATCCGCCCCGGCTCCGGCCTATCGGTTGCCGCTTTGCGCGGGCGAAAACAATCTCCCTGGCGGTATGACAGTGCTGGTAGGGGAAGGAAAGCGGGCAAAACCGCTCCCCCGGAACGCGGAAATGACCGCGTGGCAGTTGCGCTTTTCCAATCTTTCCGCGGCTCTGCAAGCCGGATATTTCTGGCGCGGGCGGGAAGAGGGAGATACCATTTTGCGCGGCGGACACCACAAGCAGTTGCGCAAGGTCTGGCGCGAGGGCGGCGTTCCCGAAGAGCTACGCAACCGGTTGCCGGTGCTTTGCGGAACCAACGGCATCGTTTGGGCGCCGTTTTGCGGCTTTGCCGACGGAATTGAAAATTGAAAGTCAGACGTTCAAAGAACGCCGAAAACATAGAAAGGCAAAAAACAATGTATAATATCGAAAACGACATTGAAAGAGTATTGGTAAGCGAGGAAGAATTGAAAAAAATTTGCGATGCGCTTGCCGCAGAGCTGACCGCCGAGTACGGCGACAGCGGCCGGCCAATGGTGCTGGTTTGCATTCTCAAAGGCTCGTTCGTTTTTGCCGCCGAGGTATTCAAGCGGCTCCGCTTCCCCTGCGCCATCGAGTTTATGAAAGTTTCCTCTTACGGCGGCGGCACCGATTCTTCGGGCTTTATCCAGGTGCACCTCGACCTCAAACGCGACGTCAAGGACGCCGACGTGGTTTTGGTGGAGGACATTGTGGATAGCGGCAGAACGCTGGAAAAGCTCTCTCAGTTGCTCGCCAACCGCGGCGCGCACAGCGTCAAGTGCTGTACCCTGCTCGATAAACCCGAGCGCCGGGTGGTCAATTTCAATGCCGATTTCGTCGGCAAAGTCGTTCCCGATGTGTTTGTGGTCGGGTTCGGGCTGGATTATGATGAAAAATACCGCAACCTGCCCTACGTGGGCGTTTTGAAACCGTCGGTCTATCAACAGTAAACGGAGGAACCAATGAAGAGAAATATTGTTCGCGAACTGATTTTTTATGCCATTATCATTGCGCTCATCGTCGTCGCGCTTTCGGTGTTGCTTTCCAACAACAATCAAACCGTAAAGAAGAATTACGGCGACGTGGTGGCGTATATTGAAAACAAGGAAGTTACCGAGTTTACGCTGACCTCCGGATATGTGGCAAAACTCAAATTGAAGGATGGAACCGAGCTTTCGGTCAAACTGGGCTCGGAATACGCCAGCCTGCTCCTGATGAACCACGAGGAGCAGTTGAGCGCCCAGCGCGCCGAGGGAACGATCACGCTTTTGGATCTGCAACCGCAATCCAACAATATGGCTTGGCTTTCCTACCTGCCAATGATCCTTTTGATCATTGCCATCGTGGTCATCTGGTTCATCTCCTTCCGCGCCA
>CAMPBZ010000028.1 GCA_946641795.1 uncultured Clostridia bacterium | reverse complement strand
AAAGTTGCCGTCATCGGTTCCGGCCCTGCGGGCTTGACCTGCGCCGGCGATCTTGCAAGGCGCGGCTATCAGGTCACCGTTTTTGAGGCTTTACACACCGCAGGCGGCGTGCTCGTCTACGGCATTCCCGAGTTCCGGCTTCCCAAGGCGATCGTTGCCCGGGAGATTGAAACGCTGAAAGAACTGGGCGTTCAAATCGAGGTCAACACCGTGGTCGGCAGAACGATCTCGGTGCGCGAACTGATGGAGGAAGAGGGCTTTGAAGCCGTCTTTATCGGCTCGGGTGCGGGACTTCCGCGCTTTATGAAGATCCCGGGTGAGAATCTCAAAGGCGTTTATTCCGCCAACGAATTTTTAACGCGCGTCAACCTGATGAAATCCTATCTGCCGGATAGCGCAACGCCCATTCAGCAGGCCAAAAAAGTGGTGGTCGTGGGCGGCGGCAACGTCGCTATGGACGCGGCGCGGAGCGCAATGCGGCTGGGCGCCGAGGAAGTTTACATCGTTTACCGCCGGTCGCTGGACGAACTGCCCGCGCGGCGCGAAGAGGTGGAGCACGCAATGGAGGAGGGGATCGAATTCCGCCTGCTCAATAACCCCACCGAGATTTTGGGCGACGAAACCGGTTTTGTGCGCGGAATGCGCGTGATCAAAATGGAACTCGGCGAGCCGGACGCTTCTGGCAGAAGAAGCCCGGTGGAAATCCCCGGTTCCGAGTACGAGCTGGATTGCGATTGCGTCATCATCGCCATCGGAACTTCACCCAACCCGCTTATCAAAACCACCACCGAAGGGCTGGAAGTCAACCGCCGGGGCGGGATCGTCACCGAGGAGACCACCGGCAGAACATCCCTGAACCGCGTTTACGCGGGCGGTGACGCGGTCACCGGCGCGGCGACCGTCATTCTTGCAATGGGTGCGGGCAAAGCCGCCGCCAAAGCCATTGACGAGGATTTGAGCAAATAAACAAACACAAAAAAGCGGAGCGCTTTCCAAAAAGGGAAACGCTCCGCTTTTTTATTCTTTTTCGGGTTGCAGGTCGATCAAAACCAGCTCGCGCCGGTTGTTGATGCGCGGAATTTTCGTATGGTCGCCCAGCCCGCGGGAGATCACGCACCGTCCGTCGATCACGCCGGAGGTGTATTTGGGAAACAGCCCCTGGCCGGGTGCGTAAACGCCGCGCCCGAAAAAGCGCCATTGGCCGCCGTGCGCGTGGCCGCAAACCGTTAAATCAATGCTTGTTTTTTGAACGAAGGGAACATAATATTCGGGGTGGTGGCAAAGCAGAACGCGTAAGCCGGGGCAGGCGTCAAACTTGGCCAGCGCTTCGGTATCCGGGGAGCTTTCGCCGCCGTCAAAGCCCGAATCCAGCCCGCAAAACCAAATGCCGTTTTGCAAAACGCAATCGTTTCGCAGCAGTACCGCGCCGGTTTGCGCAACCTGTTCGGCAAACGCGGCGGGAAGCTCCTTTTTGCGCGGCTTTGCAAACAAATTGCCGTGCCGGGCGGTGCCAAGCTCGTGGTTTCCAAGCGAGTAATAGGTCGGGGCGATCGAAGCGCAAAGCTTCAAAAAGTCAATAGCCGCCTCGTCGTTTTTCGCAATTTTTTCAAACTTTGTCAGGTCGCCGGGAATGAGGATCGCGTCGGGCGCGGCGGATCGCAATAGGCCGGGCAACGCTTCGTAAAAATGCCCGTGCAGGTCGGCAACCACGGCCAGTCGGAGCGGCTTTTCAATCTTTCCGGATGGGATCGTGTAAACCGTTGTCGTCAGCTTTTTCGGCCGTTTTTGCGCGCGAATAATCAAAAAGCGGAGCAATAAGAGCAGGGAGCAGGCAACCAAAGCGCCGGAAGTGTCAATCAGCATATCCTTTACGCTTGCCGCCCTTCCGAGCGAGAATTTCTGGTGCAGTTCGTCGGTAACCGAATAGATTGCCGAAAAGCCGACCGAGCCGAGATACTTCCATAAAACCGCGCCGTTCCAGGTCAACAGGAACAAAAAGATCAAAGCGCCCAGCGAGGCATACTCCGAAAAGTGCGCAATTTTACGGACCGGCGGGTCCATTTTCTTTACAATTGCCTGTTGCTCCTGCGGCGGCTTGTTTTCAAAATCCGGCACAACCACTTTGGCAACCTCTTCGGTAACGGTACTGCTGGTCTGCGTGGATTTTTCGGCGTTTTCGCCGGAAAAACCGAAAATAACGGCAAGGTTCAAAGCAATCAGAACGGCAAGGACGATCCGCAAAGGGATCAGCCATTTTTTCTTCATTCATCTGTCCTCTTGTTTTCAAGTTCTGCCTTTATTATACAGGAATACATTGCAAAATGCAAGCCTTTTTTGTCGAATTTTCTTTTCAACAAAGCAGTAAAAGCGCCAGCAAAAGCGGCAGTTCACCGTCCTCGCCGGAGGAACCCAGCAAAATGATCAGCCCAATCAACAGCAGTTCTTCAAAATTCAGGTTCAGCGAGTGCAAAAAGCCGCTTTTGCCAAGTAAATGTTCCAGCGCCGGGGGCAAAGGCGGCGCCGGTTTTTCCGGCGGAGCCGGAACGGGCGGCGGGGGAAGGAAGGGGAGCGGCCGCGGGTAGGATTGGTGAATTTCCGGCTTCGGGGGCGGTGGTACTGGGCGGGTTCCTTCGTTTTCGTCAAATTTCGGCGGCCGGTCTTTCGGCGGGGAGGGGGGCTGAAACGCCCAGCCGTTGTAATGCTCCGGCATTCTCGGCGGCAGGGAGCCGCGGCCGGACTTTTTGGAATACATAGCGCTACCTCCTTATCCCATCATATGCAAAACCGCGCCCAGGCGAGAAATTTGCAAAATCAGATCCACCGCGTTGCCGCGATCCTTGGAGAGAAAGGGCTTTAAGGCCAGCAAAAGGTCGCGCCGGCGGTCTTCCGGCGTTTTTGCCGCTTCGGGAGCCGGGGGCGCCGGCCGCATTCCCGAAAGCAGGGCGGGCAGATTTTCCATCAACGCCGGATTGCCCAAAACGGCGGCCAAACCGTCCGTTCCGGTGGGGATGGGATGAGTTTTTGCCCCTTCTTGCTCGTTTTCGGCGGTACTTGACTGCAAGTTTTCTTTCAGCGAGCTTACAATTTTTTCAAAGCGTTCGCGTGCCTGTGGGTCGGAAAAAAGCGCTTCCAGCGCGTTGGAAAGCCCGGCTTCCGTGCGTGCAGTTTCCTGTTCTTCCATCGCTCTTCTCCTTATAGGCGGCGCTTTTTCCGGTAGTCGGCGTAAAGCGCGTTCAGTCGCTTCAAATCCTCCTCGGTCGCCGCGCCCAGCGCCTGCCGTATTCCGTTCAAATCGTTTGGATTGGCTCCAAAATCGGCCGCCGAAATGCCCGCTTCTTTTGCAATTTTTGCAAGCAGCGCGGAGAGCTGTTCGTCGTTCATTGCAAGAAGGGCTTGCAGGGTTCTCTTGTCAATTTGCATTGTGTTTCTCCTTTCCGCAAGTGGTTCAACCGCAGTATATGAGCCCGAAAAAGAAAGGGTGAAAAATGCAAAAAGGGTAGACAAACCCGCCGGGAACTGGTATAATAAAACGGAACTTGAAAACGGGAGAAAGAAAATGGAATTTTTGATTTTTTCGGATTCCCACGGGAGAAAAAACAATATGATCGCGGCGATCGACCGGCAAATTCAAAAGCCGGACGCCATTTTGTACCTCGGGGACGGGATCTGCGACATCGGCGACCGCTACGACGGGATCCCGGTCATTCGTGTGCGTGGAAATTGCGATTGGCGCTTTCCCGATCTGCCAATCAACGATACCGAAACACTCTCCTTTGAAGGGCACCGCCTGTTGCTGACCCACGGGCATCTCTACGGCGCCAAAAGCGGCGTCGGCGGCCTTCTCAAAGCCGCAAAAGAGCTTGAAGCCGACCTGATTTTGTTTGGCCACACCCACCGGCAGGAGCTTGTGACGATCCCGGATGAAGCGGGCGGGAAGCCGGTTTATCTCTTCAATCCCGGCAGCATCGCCTCCGGCGATTTCGGCACGTTGCGGTTGGAGCCGGAACTGGTTTTGTTTGCCCACGGCAAGCTATAAAAATCACCTGCCTCCGGCGCGGCGCATATCCTTTTCAATGCGGAAAAGGGGCGGTTGCCTTTTGGCGCCGCCCTTTTGCTTTTGCAAACCGAAAACGGAAAGGAAGAACCGATTATGGCATTGCCGAATACCAGTTTCGGGGCAGAAAAAATCAAAGCTCTTTTGCAAACGGCGCACGGCGTCTGGTTTTTGGGGATCGGCGGCATCAGTATGTCCGCGCTGGCGCAGGCAACTTTGCGAGCGGGCTTTCGAGTAGGCGGCGACGACCGCACCGACTCGCAACGCGTTTTCCGCCTGCGGGAGTTGGGCGCCGAGGTTCGGATCGGCGCCTCCGGGGCGGTTCCCGAGGGCTACGATCTGGTCGTTTATACCGTCGCGCTTTCGGATAGCGATCCGCAGTACAGCGCCGCGCTGGCAAAGGGGCTTCCGTGTATTTCGCGCGCCGATTACCTCGGTTGTCTCACCGGCGATTTTCAAACGCGCATCGGCATTGCCGGAATGCACGGCAAAAGCACCTGCACGGCAATGTGCGCGCAAATTCTGACGGCTTCCGGTGATCCGACGGTCTATGCCGGGGCCGAACTGCCGGCGCTGGGCGGCAACTGTTGCCGCATCGGGGCGGAGCGGCAGACCGTCCTGTTTGAGGCCTGCGAATATATGGGTTCCTTCCTGCATTTTTCGCCCAACATTGCCGTGGTGCTCAATATCGGGATGGATCATGTGGATTATTTTCACAGTATGGAGCAGGTACGCGCCTCGTTTTGCGCCTTTGCCGACCGGGCGGGCGACGGCGTTTTGCTTTGGAATGCCGACGACCCGGAAAGCCGCCGTGCGTTTGCGGGTAGGAGTGGTGCAAAAACATTTTCCTTGCGCGATCCGACGGCGGATTTTTACGCGGCGGAAGTGCAAACCGGCCGCGGCGAGCTTGCTTTTTCGGTCGTTGAAAAGGGAAGCGCGCCTTTTCGGGTGCATTTACGCGCCGTAGGATTGCACTCGGCGTATAACGCGCTCGCGGCGGTTGCGGCGGCGCGGCTTGCCGGAGTTCCCGCGGAGCAGATAGTGGAAGCAATAAAAGGCTATTGCGGCGCCGCGCGGCGCACCGAGTTCAAGGGTTGGCTCCGGGAGTGCCCGGTGTACGACGATTATGCCCACCATCCGGACGAGATCATGGCGACCTTAAACGGGATCTACGATCTTGTTCCGGCGGGCGGCCGGTTGGTCTGCGTCTATCAGCCGCACACATACAGCCGGACGGCGGGCTTTTTCCGGGCGTTTTCCGAGGCGTTTGACCGCGCGGATCTGCTTTTGCTTTCGGATATTTACGCCGCCCGCGAGCAGAACGAGAGCGGCGTGACCTCCGCTCAACTGGCAAGGGCGATCCGCCGGCGCGGCAGGCGCGCGCTGGCCACCGGAACGGTGGCCGAAACAGCCGGGGCAGTAACCTCTTTTTTGCGCAAGGGAGACCTGCTGGTCGTGATGGGCGCCGGAGATATTGAAACCATTTTCGACCTGCTCCCATTGCAAAAACAATTATAAAAAACCGGCGGAGGCAAGCGCACCTCCGCCGGTTTTTATGAACGGTCAAACGATTTGGAAAATAAAGAATTTCAGGTAGTCGGTTTCGGGAACGTTCCACAAAATGGGGTGGTCGGGAGATTGGCGGCGCGCTTCAATCTGCCGCAGACCAACGCCGGCGTCCTCCGCCGCATTGTGGATCATTTGTCGAAAGTAGGTTTCGGTCATAAAATGCGAGCAGGAGCAGGTTGCAAGATAGCTCCCGCGGCGGAGTAGTTTCATTGCGGCGCGGTTGATCTCGCGGTAGCCTTTTATAGCGTTGCGGAGCATATCGCGGCTTTTGGTAAAGGCCGGGGGATCGAGAATGATGAAATCATAATCGAAGGCCGGCGCTTGTCCGGCGGCTTTCAGGTAGTCAAACACATCCGCGCAAACAAAGTCCATCCGGTCGGAAAGACCGTTGCGTGCGGCGTTCCGCTTGGCAACGGCAAGCGCGTCGGCGGAAATGTCAACGGCGGTCACGTGGGCGGCTCCCGCCTGCGCCGCGTTCAGCGCAAAGGAGCCGGTGTGGGTAAAGCAATCCAGCACGCGCGCGCCGGCGGCAATTTTGCGAATGGCGGCGCGATTGTATTTTTGATCCAGAAAGAACCCGGTCTTCTGCCCGTTTACATAGTCCACTTCGTATTCGATCCCGTTTTCCACAATGGTACAAATGCCGGAAGGGGAAGTGTAAAGCCCTTCGCCTGCCCATACGCCCGCGCCGGGTTCCATTCCTTCCAAAACTCGCAAAGGCGACTCGTTGCGCTCATAGAGGACCGAGATGTTTGCGCCGTATTCTTCCCGCAAGATCCGCACCAGCGCGGCGTAGATCAGCGGTTTGACGCGCTCCATTCCCAGCGAGAGCACCTCGGTTACCAAAACGTCGCCAAAGCGATCTACCGTCAGTCCCGGAAAGGCGTCGGCCTCGCCGAAGATCAGCCGGCAGCAGGCAAAATCGCCCTCGCCCATCACGCGGCGGCGGTATTCGATCGCCCAGCGCAGTTTCCGCTCCCAAAACGCCTGATCAAAGCGGTCGTTTGCGTTTTTGGAAACGATCCGAACACGGATCTTGGAATGCGAATTGTAAAACCCGGTGCCTAAATATTTCCCCTTGGCGGAAAAAACGTTTACAAGGTCTCCGTCGGCAATCTGACCTTCCAGGCCGGTCACCTCTCCCTCGTAAACCCAAACGTGGCCGCCGCGCAAAAAGTCGGCGCCCTTTTCGGTAATCATCACCTTTGCAAAATCATTCATCAATCAAATAACCTCGGTTTCTCGGATAAGCCTATTATAGCCTTTTGCGCCCGGATTGTCAAGAAGCGCGCAAAAAACGGTGCAAACGCCCTCGAAAACGGCGGTTGAATGTGTAGAAAATTCCTGCCAATTTTTGTTAAAAATGTACAAAAAACAAACCGTCATTTTTGCGGCCGATTTTTATGCCTTTCTGCAAAACATAGTAAATAAAATTTACCTGCAAAAAGAGAGCTGAAAAAAGAACGAAAAAGACGGGAAAAATGAACAAAAAGCGCGTATTTTTCAAGAAAAATCAATTTTTGAAACTCCAAAACGGTAAATTATATTTACTCAAAAATGAAAAGAAAAAAGCGGTCGAAAAAAAGGAGAAAATAGAGAAAAACGGAAAAGAAAGCAAAACAAATCCCGTTTCCAAAATCTGCTTTTTTTAGAGATTATAAAAAGGAACCCGGAGAAATTTTACTTGACAAGCAAGGCCCGTTGTGATAATATTATTTATATTAGAAAAGGGATAGCTATGCCCAAATTCAGGGTTGGGGATCAGCGGGCGCAAAGCGGCGCCTACCGGTTGCGGCCGGGTCCCGAGCGATCAATTCAGGAGGAAATGCAAATGGTCAAAAAAACATTCACAAGAATATTGAGTATGGCGCTTGCCGTTCTGTTTCTTGTGAGCACCGCAACCTTTTTCGTCAGCGCGGACGCCGACGCACAAGGTTACACGGATCCAACAAGAGAACTGATTGAGGAGTATTTGGAAACGGCGAACAACATTTCGTACGAAGCCTATATCCTCAACCATAAGGATGCGTTCGGTGCCGCGGCAATCAAAACGGAAACCGAGGAGCAAATCTTCTTTGACGCCACCACCGGCTGGGTTTATTGGTCGGGCGGCATCAATGCCTACGGGCAGGGAAGAGGAACCTCCGTTTCGGTTGAGGACGGCGTATGGGTGATGCGCGTGACCGAGCAGGATGCTGACGGGAACACGCAGGTCGTTGCATACAGCCGCGATCAAATCGACGCCGATACATACGATAAAGCGGCAAAAGTGGTCAGCTACGACGGAAAAGAAGCTGTCTTCTCGCCAAGTACGGGCACCATTGCCTGGACGCTGGATCTTGCCGCCGCCGGCATTACCGAGCCGGGTCTGTATTCCATTTCGCTGGTTTACTACCCGGTGGAAGGAAAGGCGACCTCGATCGAACGCGAGTTCTTTATCAACCACGAGGTGCCGTTTGCCGAAACGCGCTCCATTACTCTGGTCAAACGCTGGGGCTCCTATTTACAGCGCGGAACCGATTATACCGTAATGGAAACGGAGTACGTTCCTTCTTCCAAAAAGATCCGCAACGACCCTGAAAAATTGAAAGCGGATCTTGCCGCCGTCAAAGCGGAGGCCGAAAGCCTGGGCATTTCGGTGCGCTATTCGAGCGATGCTTCCTCCTTGCTCATTGCGCAGCCGCAAGTGATAACCAGCGAGATCAACGCGTTTATGGATCAATACGGCCTGCGGTTCTTTGAGGTGGACGATAACCTCAACGAGCTTCGCCCGGCAATGAAACAATCGCCCGAATGGATGACCTACACCCTGCGCGACAGCAACGGTTATTATGCCGACGATTTCGGCTACTGGATTGATCCGGGCGAAAGCGGAACTGTTACCATTTCGCTCAAAGGCATCAACGAGCCGATGGCGCTTTGCGGGTTTGTTTTAACGCCTTACACCACATACAGAACCTACGAGCAGTACCTTGCCGACCTGGAAGCGGAAGGCGCTGTGATGACCGAAGGCACTGATAAGATCAAGCTGGAAGGGGAGTACACCACCGGCACTTCCACCAACGTGGTTTATCCGGTTGAGGACCGCGCCTCGGCGCTCACCTCTCCCTGCGATACAACGCGTACCTTGCTCAACACCATCGGTACCGAAAAATGGGAAACTTCGGGGCAATGGGTGGAGTACAAGTTCAAGGTCAACGCCTCCGGACTTTACGATATTTACGCCCGCTTCAAGCAGAGCTATCTGGACGGTTTGTTTGTTTCCCGCTCACTTCGCATTTATACGAATTATGAAAGTCTGGACGCCTACAAGGCGGCGCACGGCGGCAGATCGGCCGGGTATTACAACGGCGTTCCGTTTGCCGAGGCGGCCGAGCTCCGGTTTGATTACGGCAGCGGCTGGCAGGTAACCGCTATGACCAACACGCAGAACGCCGCAAAGAAAGGGCAGGAGACCAAGAGCTTTGAGTTTTACTTTGAAAAGGATGTGGAATACACCATCACCCTGGAAGTAACGCTCGGTTCGATGAACGAAAACGTCAGCAAGCTGGAAACCATTCTGAACGCGCTGAACAACGACTATCTTGACATTATTAAATATACCGGCTCCTCGCCGGACCCCTACGCCGATTACGAGTTCATTGTGCTGATGCCGAACACGATCATTGATATGATTATGCAGGCAAGAGAGCTGAAAGCGCTTTCCGCAGAGTTGAAGAAGAATACGGCGTCTACCTACACGGGTATTTGTGATAAGCTTGCCGACCTTTTGGAAAAAATGGGAGCCGATGAAGAAAAAATCGCCTCCAACCTTTCCAACTTCAAAAGTTACGTCGGCTCGCTCGGTACCTTCCTGACCGACGCGAAGACCCAGCCGTTGCAGCTGGACTACCTGACCATCCAGGGAAAATCCGAGAAAGCGCCCAAGGCCAACGGCAATTTCTTTGTCAACCTCTGGCACGAGATCGTGGGCTTTATTCAAAGCTTCTTCCGCGATTACAACAGCATGGGCGCCAAAAAGGCCGACCAATCGCTGGACAGCGTAAACGTTTGGCTTGCCTACGGGCGCGACCAGGCGCAGGTCCTTCGCAACCTTGCAACCAATGATTTCACCACCAAAACCGGAATTGCCGTCAACCTCAAATTGGTCAGCGGCGGAACGCTTCTTCCTTCCATTCTTGCCGGTGTGGGCCCGGATGTTTACCTGGGTTTGGGGCAGGCGGAAACCATTAACTACGCGATCCGCGGCGCCTTGATCAACATTGAGGATATGGAAGGGTTTGACGAGGTTGCCGCAAACTTCAACGAGGCGGCAATGGTCGTTCTCCGAATGGACGACGAAAACGGCGATTCGCACTGCTACGGAT
>CAMPBZ010000027.1 GCA_946641795.1 uncultured Clostridia bacterium | reverse complement strand
CCCGCCATAAGCGCAATGGAAAGCGCCAGTAAAATTTGCAGTGAAGATGAAAGTTCCGGCATAAAAACCGCCTCCAAATAATGACCGGCAGAGGGAAAAATCCACCCTGCCGATTTTTTCTTTAATTATATACCCGATGTCGGATTTTGTCAAGCGACAAATCCGGTTTTTGCAAATCTTCTTATTTGCAAAAGGCCGCCTTTGCCCCGGCAACGATCTTTTGCATTTCGTCCCACTTGCTTTCCATATCCGCCACCAGTTTGAACTGCGTGCGGGCGCGATCCAGGTTTTGCTTTTCCCTGTGGATGCGGAAATAAACGTCACCGTTGATGTAATCGGCCAAAAAGCGCATTCCGCATTCCAGCGTGATGAGCTTTGCTCCCGTAGGCAACAACGCGATCTCGCGCTCGGTAATGCTGCCGGACAGCGCTTCCAGATAGGCGTTTGTATAGGCACGGAACAGGTCGAAGTCAAACCGCACCTTTTCCAGGTCTGTCTCGTCCTCGGCGGCCGTGGAAGCGCCGAAGCGAAGCGCGTCGCCGTAGTCGTACAGGAGCGAGCCCGGCATAACGGTATCCAGATCGATCACGCAGAGCGCCCGGTTTGTGCGGTCGTCAAACAGCACATTGTTGAGCTTGGTATCGTTGTGGGTGACGCGCAGGGGGATCTTGCCGGTTTGCAGCGCGGAAACAATGGTGTCCGCCTCGCCGGCGCGGGCAAACGCAAATTCAATTTCGCTTCCAACTTCGTCGGCGCGGCCGCTCTTGTTTTTTGCAATCGCCTCGCGCAGCTGTTCCAGGCGCGCGCCGGTATCGTGGAAGCGCGGGATGGTTTCGTGCAGGCGGTCGGCCGGAAAATCCGAAAGCAGTTTTTGAAAATGCCCGAACGCTTTTGCCGACTGTGCAAACAGCTCCGGCGTTGCCGCCTCGTACACGTGCGAGTCGCCCACAAAGCGGTACACCCGCCAGCATTCGCCGTTTTCGGCACGGTAGTAATAGGCGCCGGTTGCGGTGGGCAAAAAGGTGAGCGTTTCGCGGTCGGGGTCGCCCCCCTCGGCCGCGATCTTTTTGCGGAGATGCTCCGTTACCGCCGTGACATTTTCCATTAGCCCGTCGGGGTCGGTAAACACGTTGGTGTTGATTTTTTGCAGAATATACTGCGGCGGCTCCCCCACCCGGAAGGTGGAATTGATATGCCCGTTCCCAAACGGGTTTACGGGCAGATCCAGCGAAAAGCGGGATAAAATTTCGGAATACGCACGATCGTTCACGGCAACCAGGTTCCTTTCATTTATTATATTTATTATACATCAATTTTTCCGATTTGTCAAACATTGTTCTTTATGTCAAAATTGTTGTATGCATTTGGATAATATTTTTATTGTTTTTTCCGACAAACTATGATAATATAATATTGCATAATGGCTAAAACCGTATTTTTATTTGAAAGAAGGCACAAATCTTTGAGAAAAGCCACGGAATATGTGAAAACAAAATGGGAGCCGATGACCGACGTCCCGATTCCGCGCAGCCCGAACATTACCTCCTTCCACTTTTCGCTGGATCGCATTTTTGGAAAGGGGTATGACTTTGCCGGCGAATCGCACCCTTTCTATGAGATTGTGTACGTTTTGAGCGGCATTGTAGGCGTAACGGCGGGCGAAAAGTTCTATACGCTGACCGCCGGCCAATGTCTGATGCACACGCCCAACGAGTTCCACCGCATTCGCGCCGAGCAGGAATCCGAGCCGCACGTCATCAACCTCTCCTTTCACGCCGACCTGTTGAAGCTTTCCACCGACGGCGGCCGCATTTATGAGCCGAACGACGAATTGCGCGAGGAGTTTTTGGAGATTACCGCCGAGGTGCAGGACGGGTTGCACAACTCCAACCCGGAGCTGCTCGCCGTTCAGCGCGTGCGCCTGGAACGCTGGCTGCTGCTGGCCTTCCGGAACGGCCACGAAAACGGGATTTCCACCAATTCGGGCGCGCTCTGCTATGCCGAAATCGTGCGCCTGATGCAGGGTCATATTTCCGAAAATCTGCAAGCCGGCGACATTGCAAAAATGAGCCGTATGAGCCTTTCCAAACTGAAAAAGATTTTTGCGAGCTACGCCGGCATGGGCGTTGCGCGTTATTTTACCGAAATGAAAATGCGCCGCGCCGCCGAACTGTTGCGCGCCGGTGCGCGCGTAGGAGAAACGGCCGCAGCGCTCGGTTACGCCGACCAGAACTACTTTAACACCGTTTTCCGCCGCGTGATGGGCGTTTCGCCCGGAAAATACCGGCAGAGATAAATTTGTTGTTCTTTATTGTTTTATAAAAAATCCAAATCAGAAAGAGAGATGTTCCCCTTGATCCGTTACAAAATCCTTGACACCTATGAAGAACTCGGCCGCACCGGCGCCAAAATCATTGCCGCGCAAATTGCCGAAAAGCCGAACGCAGTGCTCGGCCTTGCCACCGGCTCCTCGCCGGTGAGCATTTACCAAAGCCTGATTGCCGACTACCGCGCCGGCAAGCTGGACTTTTCCAAAATTACATCGGTCAACCTGGACGAATACGTCGGCCTTGGCGGCGACCACCCGCAAAGCTACCGCTATTTTATGCAGAAAAATCTGTTTGACCACGTTAACATCGACCCCGCCAAAACCTTTGTTCCCAACGGGCTTGCCGCCGATATGACCGCCGAATGCGCCGCCTACGACGAGCGCATTGTAAAGCTGGGCGGCATTGATTTGCAGCTTTTGGGCATCGGGCTGGACGGCCACATTGGTTTTAACGAACCCGCCGACAGCTTTACCGAGGAAACGCACGTCGTTTCCCTGCACCCTTCCACCGTGGAAGCAAACGCGCGCTTTTTTGAAAGCGCCGATCAGGTCCCCCGCTCGGCGATCACCCTGGGCATCGGCTCAATCATGCGGGCGCGCAAGATCCTTTTGATTGCGAACGGCCCGGCCAAAAAGGAAATTTTGGAAAAAGCGATCTCCGGCCCGATCACCCCGCGGCTTCCCGCCTCGATCCTGCGGCTCCACCCCGACGTTACCGTTCTTTATACCGAAGAATAAAAAAACAACCGGGCGGTTGGAAACATCCAACCGCCCGGGATTTTTTTTATTCGGATTCTTCGTCTCCGGCGGCGTCAAAGCCGTTTTCAACGTAGCGTTCCAGGAACTCGTCCGAGGTGATGAGCACCGTGCGCGGCTTGGAGCCGTCCGGCGGGGAGACGATCCCCTCCGCCTGCATCCGGTCGATCAGCTTTGCGGCGCGGCCGTAGCCCAAACCGAGCCGGCGTTGCAGGAGCGAGGTGGACATTTTCCCTTCCTCCACCGCTACGCGAACGGCTTCCAGGTACTTGGGGTCGTCCTTGGCGTCCTCGGTAACCACAACGTCCTCGCCCTTGTTGCCGCCCTTGGCGATCTCGGCGGAGAACTCTTTCATCTTCTCGGTAAACTTCTCGTCGTAAACGGCGTTGCCGTTTTTGGCGCGGATAAAGTTGCAAAGGCTTTCCACTTCCCGATCCGAAACGAAAGCGCCCTGTACGCGTTCCGGCCGGTTGGAACCCACCGGCGAGAAGAGCATATCGCCGCGGCCGAGCAGTTTCTCGGCGCCGACCCCGTCCAGAATGGTGCGGGAGTCCACCTGCGAGGCCACCGTGCAGGCGATGCGCGAGGGAACGTTGGATTTGATCAAACCCGTAACAACGTCCACCGAAGGCCGCTGGGTACCCAAAATTAAGTGGATGCCGCTGGCGCGTCCCTTTTGCAACAGGCGGCAGATCGGCTCTTCCACCTGATCTCTCGCCTGCAACATCAGGTCGGCAAGCTCGTCGATGATGACGACGAGATAGAACATAAACGGTTTATCGGGATCGTTTTTCGTGATCTCGTTGTAGGACTCGATATTCTTGGCGCCGACCTCCTGGATCAGCTCAAACCGGCTTTCCATTTCGGCAACGGCGGCCTGCAATGCGCCGGCGGCGTCGTTGGCCGAAGTGATAATGGGCGCCAGCAGGTGCGGAATGCTCTTGTACGGTGAGAACTCCACCTTTTTCGGGTCGATCAGCACCAGTTTGACCTCGTCCGGTCTTGCCTGATACAGCAGGCTGACGATGGTGCAGTTGATGCAAACCGATTTACCCATTTTGGTAGCGCCGGCCACCAAAAGGTGCGGCATCTCGGTAATATCAAACACCACCGGATCGTTGACAACGTCGGCGCCGAGCGCAACCGTGAGCTTGCTCTTGCCCTTTTTGAAGGCGTCGCTTTCCAGCAAATTCCGCAAGCAAACGGTATAGCGCGTTTTGTTTGGCACCTCTACGCCAATGGCGCTCTTGCCCTCGATTTGCGACATACGGACGCTGGACACGGCAAACGCCAGCGCAATATCGCCCGCAAGGTTCATAACGGTACGGGCGTGAACGCCCGGCGCGGGGGTAATTTCATATCGTGTGACCGTGGGGCCGCAAGCATAGTCAATGCCGCGAACGCCAACATGGAAATCTTCCAGCGTGGTTGCCAGCAGCTGCATATTCTGCTCGATCTCGGCGCGGTTTTCTTCGCTCATCGGAGCGCCGCGGGTCAGCAGATCAATGGGCGGGAACTGGTATTCCTTCGGTTTTTCATCTGGTTCGGGGGGTGGAGGCGTAGGCACTTTGCGGATCACCGTGCGTGCGGGCACCGGCTTTTCGGGCGGGAGCGGTACGTGCTGGGGCGGCTGTGCCAAAGGCTCGTCCACCTCGTCATTGTTGAAGACGTTGCCCAGGTCAAAATCGCGGTCCTCTTTGCGAATGCGTTTGGGCTTGGGCGCTGTGGGCGGGAAGACCGGGTCGGCGCTGACAGCGGCATCTTCCTCGGAAGTTTGCGGCTCCTGTGCCGCCCCTTGCGGCAGGGCGGGAAGATCCTGCTTGGCGCGCTGGGCTTCAAGTTCCTGCTTTTTGCGTTCTTCTTCCTCTTGCAGGCGCCGGAGTTCATCCTCCTCGCGCAGCTTGCGGCGAATTTCCGCCGGCAGATAGAGCTGCCCTGCCCCTGCACCCGAAGTAGCCGGGATGAGCGGGAGTTCGGGTTTGCCCGTCGGGCCGATTTTGCCTTTTTTGGGAGCGGTCACCGAGCCCTCCGGGTATCCTTCGGGCGTGGTCTTTCCGGTGCCGGACTGCGAGCGCTTTTGCTCCGCCGCCGCCTTTGCGCGCTTTTTGGCCTGCTCGGCCTCCTGCTCGCTCAAAGTCTTGTTGCTCTTATCCGAAAGCTCGTGGCGGTGTTTCCAGCGCGTAATGATATAGCGCGGCGTCATTCCCAGCATATAGAAAAAGCTTGCAAAGAACAAAATGAATTCCAAAACGAACGCGCCCGCCCAGTTGAGGAAGTTGACGGCGAGATAGGCGAGCTTGCCGCCGAAAAATCCGCCGCCGATCAGCTTGGCGCCGCGGCTGAACAGTTCGCCGCCGGAGATGTCGATCGCCTCTTTGGTGAACGCCAGATAAAACGTATGGATCAGGGTGGAGAACAGCACCAGAAGGGCAAGCGAGTTGAGCAGCTTAAAGGTGAGCCTGCGCTCCTCGCGCAACTGTTTCCAAAAAATGAAGAACGCGACCATTCCCACCGGCAAAAAGAGCGCGGGAACGCCGAACATTCCGTGCAAGGCGTAGGAAATGCCGTAGCCGATATAGCCCATCCAGTGCTTGCTTGGGTTGTCGGCCAGCCGGTTCCCGAAATTGCAGATCAAGTTGAGGAACAGGCAAACAAAGAAGAAAATGCCAAGCCCCAGGAACAAATACCGCATCACGGCCTGAAAACGCTCCCGGTTTTTGCGGGGGGCGTCCGGCGAGAGGTGGACGGCTTCCTTCTTTCCCGGATTGCGTCCCGAACCGGAGCGGGTGGAGCGATCGCCGTCCGTTTCACCGCCGGATTTCGGTCTGCGCGGTTCCTGACGATCCTGCTCGGAGTCGTCGTTTTCCAAAGGTTCTTCTTCGTAAAAGTCTTTTTGCTTTTTCACCGATCGTTCCCCCTCCTTTCGTTCAGCGTTGGGTTTGCTACCTTATTATTTATCTATCGAAATTGCACACAACATTCAATAGAAAATTCGATGTGGAAATATTATAGCATATTCCCCGCCCGAATACAAGTGGATTTTTTCGATTTTTGCAAATTTTGAAGTTCTGCACAAAAAAACGGAAAATTCCCGGCTGTTTTTCTCGTTTTCTTGTTCAATACATTCAAATTCGTTTCCTTTTTTGGAAGTTTTGCACCGGATTGCAAAAGTAGAAAACAGAGAAGTAAAAAATAATATTCCACTTTTGGAAGAAAATATTTGAAAAAATACTTGACAAACGAAAGAAAATCCTGTATAATGAGTTCAACGCACAAAATAACGGCGGTTTTGCCGATTGAAAGGAATTGAAAACAATGTCTGCAACGAAAAAAATGAAAGCTCCCGTTCCCACCGATCTTGACGCCGACGGCAAGAAAAAAGCGCTTGCTACGGCAATGTCGCAAATCGAGCGCGATTTCGGCGCCGGCTCTATTATGAAACTGGGCGAAAACCGCCATATGGAAGTGCAGGCCGTTCACACCGGCTCCCTTTCCCTGGACCTTGCCCTGGGCATTGGCGGTGTTCCGCGCGGAAGAATTATTGAAATTTTCGGGCCGGAATCCTCCGGTAAAACCACCGTTGCGCTCCATATTGTTGCCGAGGTACAAAAAGCCGGTGGCACCGCCGCGTTCATTGACGCCGAGCACGCGCTGGATCCCGTTTACTCAAAGGCGCTGGGCGTCAACATTGACGAGTTGCTGGTCTCCCAGCCCGACTGCGGCGAGGACGCGCTGGAAATTTGCGAGGCGCTTGCCCGCTCGGGCGCGGTGGACGCCATTATCGTGGACTCGGTGGCCGCGCTGGTTCCCCGCCAGGAAATTGAGGGCGATATGGGGCAAAGCATGGTCGGCGTTCAGGCGCGTATGATGTCGCAGGCCATGCGCAAGCTCTCTGGCGTGATCTCCAAGAGCAACTGCGTGGTGGTGTTCATCAACCAGATCCGCGAAAAGGTGGGCGTGATGTACGGCAACCCCGAAACCACCCCCGGCGGCCGCGCACTCAAATTCTTTGCCTCGGTGCGCATCGACGTTCGCAAAACCGAACAGCTCAAAGACGGCAACGACGTTTACGGCAACCACGTGAAATGCAAGATCGTGAAAAACAAGGTTGCGCCCCCCTTCCGCACCGCGGAATTTGACATTCTTTACGGCAAGGGCATTTCCCGCACCGGCGAGGTGATGGACTACGCCATCCTTTTGGACATTATCAAAAAAAGCGGCTCCTGGTTCTCCTACAACGGCGAGCGCATCGGCCAAGGGAAAGAGAACGTGCGTAAACTGCTGGAAACCAACCCCGCCCTGTTTGACGAGATCGAGGCCAAGGTGCGCGAGCAGAGCGAAAACGTAAAACTTGCCGAGGAAGAATTTGAAGTGGACGAAGAAGACGATGAATTTGACCTTGGATTAAACGAATAAGGGAGAACAATTTTGACCGATTTCAGCGAAAACGAGCCGCTTGCCATATCCATTACCGGGATACGCGCCCGGAATGACGGCTCCGAAATGCAAATTACCGCCGTAATGGAAAACGGAACGGCGCGCGACGTTCACAAGCTGGTGATCCTGACCGAGCAATACTGCGCGCTCAAACCCAAAAAGGGGCCGATCACCGAGGAGCAGTTCGAGGCGCTGGAAAACGCCGCCCGCCTTTGCGGGGCGCTCCGCTCCGGGCAATCGTCGCTTGCTTACGGTTCGGCCTCGGTTTTGCACCTGACGCGCAAAATTATGCGCCGGGGATACTCCAAAGAAGAAGCTGCCGCCGCCGCCGAACGCCTGCGCGACGCCGGCCTGATCAACGAGGATGCCCAGGTGGAGCGCGAGGTGGAAAAATGCCTGCGCAAGCTTTGGGGCGCGCGGCGCATCCAATCACACCTATGGGCAAAGGGGTTTTCCAAAGAGGCGCTCGCCGCGCTCCCCATCCTGCTGGAACCGGTGGATTTTGCCGGGAACTGCGCGGCGCTGATCCGCAAGCATTGCGGCTCCCTGCCCGAAGAGGCGGCCGAGCGCAAAAAGCTGTATGCCTCGCTGACCCGCTACGGGTACTCGCCCGAAGAAATTCGCGAAGCCTTCCGGCTGACGCAAGCATAATTCCCTTCCGGGGTCGCCGCGCGCGGCGATCCCGTTTTTTGCATATCAAATTGGACCAATTATGAAAAACAGTTCCGTTTTCGGATATTTGAAACAAAGAATTTTTCTAAAAAATCCGGTTGAAAAACCGCCTCTTTTGGCTCCGATCGGCCGAGTTTTACACAGTTTCCACAGACTTTTCCACAGGTTTGGCCGAAAAAACGGTCGATAACGGTCGAAAAAGAAAATTTCCGGGTTTGGAAAAACTTGTATTTTTTCAAAAAAAATTTGCATACTGCTTGCAAATCTTTCCGGACAGTTGTATAATATCTTTAAGCGCTATTTCAGAAAGGAAAAACAGTTATGAAAGCAGTCATTACCGTTACCGGGAAGGATACCGTTGGCATTATTGCCGAGGTGGCCGGACTTTGCGCAAAATACGGCGCAAACATTATGGATATTACCCAAAGCGTTATCAGCGAGTACTTTGCAATGATCATGCTGGCCGACATTCGCGGTCTTACCGTGGGATTTTCGGAATTTGCCGATCAGCTTGCCGCGCTGGGCCGGGAAAAGCATTTGGATATTCACACCATGCACGAAGATATTTTCAACACCATGCACCACGTCTGATGAGGAACCGCTATGATCAACACCCAGGATATTCTTGAAACCATCCAAATGATCCGCGAGGAGAACCTTGACATTCGCACCATCACCATGGGCATTTCGCTTTGGGATTGCGTCAGCGAGGATCCGAAACGGCTCTGCGAAAAAATCTACGATAAAATCACCTCGCGCGCCAAAAATCTGGTGGCGGTGGGCGGCGAAATTGAAAAGCGCTACGGCATTCCCATTGTCAACAAGCGCGTTTCGGTCACGCCCATCTCGCTCATCGGCGGCAACTGCGCGCCCGAAGATTACATTAAAATTGCCCAAACGCTGCAACGCGCGGCCGACGCGCTGGGCATCAACTTCATCGGCGGCTTCTCTGCCCTGGTGCAAAAGGGGATGACCACGGGCGCCGACCGGTTGATCTCGGTGATCCCCGAGGCGCTCGCCGAAACGCAGAACGTTTGCTCGTCGGTCAACGTTGCCTCCACCAAAGCCGGCATCAATATGGACGCCATTGCCCGCATGGGCGCCGCCATCAAGCGCGCCGCCTACCTCACGCGGGATAACAATTCCATTGCCTGCGCCAAGCTGGTGGTGTTTGCCAACGTGCCGGAAGACAACCCCTTTATGGCGGGCGCTTTCTGCGGTGTCGGGGAGCCGGAAACGGCCATCAACGTTGGCGTCAGCGGCCCCGGCGTGGTGGCTTCGGCCATTCGCCGCGCGGGCGACTGCGATCTTTCCGCGCTTGCCGACATCATCAAAAAAACCGCCTTCAAGATCACCCGCGTGGGTCAGCTGGTGGCCAGCGAGGCCGCCAAAGCACTGGACGCCCCCTTCGGGATCGTTGACCTCTCGCTGGCTCCCACGCCCGCCGTGGGCGACTCGGTGGCCTACATTCTGGAAGAGATGGGCTTGGAATCCTGCGGGGCGCACGGCACCACCGCCGCGCTCGCCATGCTGAACGACGCCGTGAAAAAAGGCGGCGTGATGGCCTCCTCCCACGTGGGCGGGCTTTCGGGTGCCTTTATTCCCGTCTCCGAGGACGCCGGCATGATCGCCGCCGCCGAACGCGGCGCGCTGACCCTTGAAAAGCTGGAAGCCATGACCGCCGTTTGCTCGGTCGGCCTTGATATGATCGCCATTCCCGGCGACACCCCCGAAGAGGTGATTGACGGTATTATCGCCGACGAGATCTCCATTGGCGTTGTCAATACCAAGACCACCGCCGTCCGCCTGATCCCCGCCTACGGCAAAAAAGCCGGCGACAGCGTGGAGTTCGGAGGACTGCTCGGCTCGGCGCCTGTGATGCCGCTCAATACCTATTCGCCCGCCCGGTTCATCCACCGCGGCGGCCGCATCCCCGCCCCCATTCATAGTTTGAAGAATTGAGGAGTGGGGAGAAGAAGAAGAAGAAGAAGACCGCGAGAGGGGCGGAACCTTTTTGGAAAAAGGTTCCGCCCCTCTCG
>CAMPBZ010000026.1 GCA_946641795.1 uncultured Clostridia bacterium | reverse complement strand
CAGCACGCAGCAGGGGAACCGCTCCGGCGGCATATAGGACGTGTAGGCCTGCTCGATGGCGGCCGAAATGGTCTTGCTCTTGACGAACCGCCCGTTGAGGAAAAAGTTTTCCTGGTTGCGGTTGGCTTTGTAGTTATCGCTCCTGCCCACATAGCCCGAAACGGCCACGCCATCGGCCTGCGACTCCACTTTGAGCATCCGCGCGGCAAACTCTTTGCCGAACAGCGAATGAATGGTGTGCAAAAGGTCGCCGTCGCCCTCGGTTTCCAGGCGGACGTTGCCGTCCACGATCAGCCGGAAGGCGATTTCCGGGTGGGAGAGCGCCACTTTTTCCACGTTGGCGGAAACCGCCATCGACTCGGTAACATCCTTTTTGAGGAACTTGCGCCGCGCGGGAACGCGGGCAAACAGATTTTCCACAATGACCGTTGTCCCGTTGGAGCAGCCGTGCTCCTCCACCGTGACCTCACCGCCGCAGGGGGCGGTAAGCTGGGCGCCGACCGTCTCGCCCGCCGGTTTGGAAAGAATGCGCATATCCGAAACCGCCGCAATGGCGGCAAGCGCCTCGCCGCGGAAACCGAGCGTCATAATGGCGGCAAGATCGTCGCGATCCTGAATTTTGCTTGTGGCGTGACGGCGGAGCGCGACCGGAAGATCCTCGCGCGAAATGCCACACCCGTTATCGCTGACGCGCATAAAGGCAATGCCGCCCTGCCGGATTTCCACCACGATCGAGGTTGCCCCCGCGTCGATGGCATTTTCCATCAGCTCTTTGATGACCGAGGCAGGCCGATCTACCACCTCGCCGGCGGCAATCAGGTTTGCAACTTCAAACGGCAAAACGTGAATTTTTCCCATAGCGTTTCCTTTCCGAAGGGCTCGCAGCGCTTCTTGTTGATTGGGGGACGGGTGCGTTTTTACAGCAGTTTCTTTTTCAGGTCAAACAGGAAGGACATACATTCAAAGGGGGAAAGCGAGTTGAGGTCGGCCGCTTTGAGCGCGGCAATCACCTGCTCGTTCATCTGCTCCTCAATGGTGATGACCGAGTTGTCGGTCTCCTCCTCAACGCGTTCGGCGTTCCCAACGGCGCGGGCGGTTTTTTCCACCGCGGCAAGCACCTCGCGGGCGCGCTTGACGACCTCGTTCGGAAGGCCTGCCAGCTTGGCGACCTCAATGCCGTAGCTATCGTCGGTGGAGCCGCGCACGATCTTGCGCAGGAAGATGATGTCCTCGCCCCGCTTTTTGGCGGCAATGTGATAGTTGACAATTCCCTCGAACTCCTCTTCCATCGAGGTCAACTCGTGGTAGTGTGTGGCAAACAGCGTTTTGGCGCCGATTTTTTTGCTGCACGTGTATTCCACAATGGCGCGCGCAATGCTCATCCCGTCAAAGGTGGAGGTGCCGCGCCCGACTTCGTCGTAAATGATCAGGCTCTTTTTGGTGGCGTTTTTGAGAATGTAGGAAACCTCGTTCATTTCCAGCATAAAGGTGGACTGGCCGGAGGCAAGGTCGTCCGAAGCTCCCACGCGGGTAAACACCTTGTCCACAACGCCTACGCGCGCCTCGCTTGCCGGAACGAAGGAGCCGATCTGCGCCATTACGGTAATGAGCGCGACCTGGCGCATATAGGTCGATTTGCCCGCCATATTCGGGCCGGTAATGAGCATTAACCGGTTTTTGCCGGTGTCCAGTTCGGCGTCGTTGGGAACGAAATAGGTATCCTTTACAAACTGCTCCACCACCGGGTGGCGGCCATCCTTGATGGAAATGACGTCGCCGGCGTCAATTTCGGGGCAGACGTAACGGTTTTTGGTGGCAACGGTGGCCAGCGAGAGGTAAGCGTCCAGCTCGGCCAACAAAGCCGCCGATTTTTGAATGCGCGCGCTCTGCTCGGCAACGTAGGCGCGCACCTCTTGGAACAGGTCGTATTCCAGCGCGCAATCGCGGTCGGAAGCGCCCAGAATGGTGGCCTCCATATCTTTGAGCGCGGGGGTAATGTACCGCTCCGAGCCCACCAGCGTTTGCTTGCGGATATACTCTTCTGGCACCAGATCGCGGTAGGAATTGGTGACCTCGATGTAGTAGCCGAACACGCGGTTGTAGGCGATGCGCAGGGTTTTAATGCCGGTTTTTTCGCGCTCCTCGGCCTCCACCTTTTTCACCCATTCACTGCCGTGCTCCATAATGGCACGCAGCTCGTCCACATCCTTGCTGAACCCGGGGCGGATCAGTTTGCCCTCCCGAATAGAGATGGGCGGATCCTCGGCAATGGCCTGGTCAATATGCGTGACCACGTCCTCCAACAGATCCAGCTCGGAGCGGATCTTGCAAAGCCGCTCGCTTTTGCATTCGCCCAGCAGGCGGGCAACATCGGGCAGAACCGCGGCCGTTCCGTGTACGGCGCGCAAATCCTTGGCGTTTGCCGTTCCGTAAACGATGCGGGTGACCAGCCGTTCCAGATCGTGCACGCGGGAGAGCGCGTCGGCAAACTCCTCGCGCAGCATAAACGCGCCGGCAAGCTCGCCCACCGCTCCCTGGCGGCGCTTGATTTCGGCGGTGGAAAGCAGGGGGTGCTCCACCCATTTGCGCAGGCAACGCGCGCCCGGCGCCGTTTTGGTGCGATCCAGCACCCAAAGCAACGAGCCGCGCTTTTCCTTGGTGCGCATCGACTCGGTCAGTTCCAAATTCCGGCGGGTGTTAACGTCCATTTCCAAATACTGCCCGTCGGTATAAACGTTCAATTCTTTCAGGTAGGAAATATCGCGCTTTTCGCTCTCGCGGATGTAATCCAGCATGGCGCCCACGGCCGAGAGCATTGCGGTGTTGGAATACACCTCCGACCGGATGCTGTCGCCGAAATGCTCGCGCACGGTTTTGCGGCAGGCCTCGGGGTCAAAGCGCGCGGTTTGCGCGTCGGAAAGCATAATTTCGGGGTGCGCCGCAAGGTAATCGCCCACCGCGCCCATATGCGTTTTGCTCAAATTGCAAAGGATCTCGCGCGGGGCGTAGGTGCCAAGCTCGTTGCGAATGCGGTCGTTCATCCCGGCGCCCGAAAACGAGGTGACGTAGATTTGCGCCGTGGAAATATCGGCAAAGCAAACGCCGCTTTCAAACTCGCCCATAGCGAGCGTGCAGAGATAGTTGTTCTTCTGCTCCGAGAGCAGTTCGGTTTCAATCAGCGTTCCGGGGGTGACGATGCGGATGACCTCGCGCTTGACCAATCCTTTGGCCAGCGCCGGATCCTCGGTTTGCTCGCAAATGGCAACTTTATAGCCCTTTTCGATCAGTTTGCCGATGTAAAGATCGGCCGAATGGAAGGGGACGCCGCACATGGGGGCGCGCTCGGCCTCGCCGCAATCCCGCCCGGTGAGCGTCAGTTCCAGCTCGCGCGAGCCGATGATGGCGTCGTCGAAGAACATTTCGTAAAAATCGCCGAGCCGGTAAAACAGCAAATAGTCCTTGTATTGGTTTTTGACCTCGAAATACTGCTCCATCATTGGGGTCATGGGCGTTTCCCTCCTTCCCTGTTTTTTCAGCGGCAACCGCCGCAGGTACTGCAATCGTGCGTGCAGGCGCTCCCCGGCAGTTCGCCGGTGATCTCATAGTTGATGGCCGCGTTGACGCGCTCCATCAGATCGTTGACGGCTTTTTGCGCCGCGGCAAGATTTTGGTAAGACGCGTTTTCGGCAATGGCGCGGTAAAGCTCGTCAATGCGGGTCTGAATAGCCTCGATCAAGTGCAAATCCTTCCCCTCCTGCTTGGCAATCTCGCCGGCAAGCAGGGTTTGCTGTACCTCGTATTCCTTGCGCAGGCGCAACAGCGCCGCGTCGTTTTCGTACGCCTCTTTTGCCGCTTCCAGCGCTTTCAGCCGTTCGTCGGCCTTTAACGCCTGCCCCAGGCGCGCGGCAAGTTCAAAAATTTCCATTGGTTTTATCCTTTCAAGCTTTCAATCGCTTTGCAGTTCGCCTTGCAGGGCAAACGGCTCCGCGCCGGTAATTCTGACCCGCACAAAGCTCCCCTTGGCGGCGGGATCGCCGCGCCAAAAGACCAGTTTGTTCCCCTCGGTGCGCCCGCAAACGCTGGCGGGGTCGTTCTTGCTCTCCCCGTCGCAAAGCACGCGCAGGGTTTTGCCAACCAACTCCCGGTTCTTTTCCAGCCCGATGGCGTTCTGCCGTTCGAGCATTCGGTCAAAGCGCGCGTGGGTGACCGCCTCCGGCACCTGATTTTCCATCCGGGCGGCGGGCGTACCCTTGCGGGGCGAATAGATGAACGAAAAGATCATATCAAACCCCGCGCGGTCGATCATTTTCATCGTTTCTTCAAAATCCGCGTCGCTCTCGCCGGGAAACCCGACGATCATATCCGAGGTCACGGTCACGTCGGGCATTTTTTCGCGCAGATAGTCCAGCGTTTCCAGGTATTTTTCGGCGGTGTAGCGCCGGTTCATCTTTTCCAGAATAGAATTGCTCCCCGATTGGAGCGGCAGGTGGAACTGGTGGGCGATATGAGTGGACGCCGCCATCACGTCGATCAGCTTTTTGCCGGCGTCCTTCGGGTGGCTGGTCATAAAGCGGAGGATGTAGTCGCCCTCAATTTTGTCGGCCGCCGCCAGCAGATCGGCAAAATCCCACCCCGCGGCGGTGCCTTTGCCGTAGGAATTGACGTTTTGCCCCAGCAGGGTAATATCGCGGTAGCCCGCGGCAACCAAAGCCCGGATCTCTTCCAAAATCGGCTCCGGCTCGCGGCTCCGCTCCCGGCCGCGCACGTACGGAACAATGCAGTAGGAGCAAAAATTGTTGCACCCGTACATAATGGAGACCCAGGCGCGGTATCCGCTCTCGCGGCGCACCGGCAGACCCTCGGCCACCGACGTTTCCTCGGCTCCCGAGCGGAAAATGCGGCGGTGGGTGTTCATCCATTCCCAAAGCAGGGCGGGAAAGGTTTGGAGCGCGGAGGTTCCGAAAATGAAATTCACATAGGGATAGCGGTGCTTGATCTCATCGGCTCGGTGCTCCTGCGAGACCATACAGCCGCACATTTCAATGACAAGCTCCGGGTTTTGCGCTTTGAGGTGCTTGTACTGCCCAACGGTGGAAAGCGCGCGTTTTTCGGCGTGTTCCCGCACCGCGCAGGTGTTGACAACAATCAGGTCGGCCTGCTCGGGCGCGTCGGCCATTTCATAGCCCATTGCCTGCGCCATCCCGGCAATTTTTTCGCTGTCCGCCTCGTTTTGCTGGCACCCGAAGGTCAGCACAAAGGCGCGGCGCGCGCGTCCCGCTTCCATAGCGAAACGCTGGTTTTCCTGCCGCACCAGCGCAATGGCCTTTTGCGGATCCGCCCCTGTGCCGGCGGCCTGCAATTTGTTTTTTTCCATGGTTTCACCTCGGTTCCGAACGCGCGTTTCTAAAAAAGCATATATTCTGTTTTATTATATCATACCAAAAAAGAAAAGTCAACAACCGGCGGGCAATTCCCGCGCGCAACTTTTTTAGCCTTGACAAATCTTCCTTTTTTTGTTATAATAAAGGTAAACCGTTTTTCCAAGCGGCTTGCGTCCCTTTGATTTAGGAGGTTTTTTCTATGGCACCCAAAAAAACACCGCGTATTTACACGCCCATTACATCAATGGCGCAGTTTGCGCAAAAACTGGCGTCTTTTGAAGATCGTATCGCTTTTCGCTGGCTGAACAAACAGCACGAAATTTTAACAATGACCTACGCCGAGCTTGCCGACCGCATTCGCCGCGAGGCGGCCGGGCTTGCCGCTGCCGGACTTGCCGGAAAGCGCGTTGCCATTATCGGCGAGACCTCGGTAGAGTGGGTGACCACCTACGTTTCGGTGGTTGCCGCCGGCGGCGTTGCAATTCCGATGGACCGCGAGCTGGACTCCAACGAGATCTTCGGCTTTTTGGAAATTGCCGAGGCCGACGCCGTGGTCTTCTCTTCCTGTATGAACCAAAAATTTGCCCCGCTGGTGGAAGGTCACGCAACCGTCAGCCGGGTCATTCCCATCTCGCCCGACGAAACAATGCCGGAGAGCGACCGCGTGCTCCACTTTTCCAAACTGATGGAGCTTGGTGCGGCCGAAGCGGCAAAGGGCTACCAGTACCCGCCCTGCACAAACGTTGACCGGATGGTTGAAATGCTGTTCACTTCCGGCACCACCGGCACCAGCAAGTGCGTCATGCTTTCGGAGCGGAACATTGTTACCACCGTGAACGCCGCCTGCGAAACGGTCAATTTCTCCTGCGAGGACCGCATTGTTTCGGTGCTTCCCATTCACCATACCTACGAGCTTGCCATTATGATTGCCGGCTTGAACTACGGTATGAACATTGCCATTAACGACAGCCTGAAACGCGTGCTCCGCAACTTTGCGCTCTTCAAGCCCACCGGGCTTATTCTGGTCCCGCTTTTTGTGACCACCATGTACAAAAAGATTTGGGAAGAGGCCAAAAAGAAGGGCAAGAGCGGTCTGCTTAAAATGATGCTCAAAGTTTCGCACGGTCTGCGCGTCGTGAACATTGACCTGCGCCGCAAGTTCTTCAAATCGGTCAACGAGGCCTTCGGCGGCTCGCTCCAAAAAATCGTTTGCGGCGGCGCTCCCCTCAACCCCGAAATTGCCGACGTCTTCTATGAGTTCGGCATTCAGATCAGCGAGGGCTACGGCATTACCGAATGCTCGCCGCTCATTGCCGTTAACCCCTACTTTGCGCCCAAACGCGGCTCGGTCGGTCCCGCCGTTCCCTCCTGCACCGTGCGCATTGATGCCGACCACAAGAACGACGCCGGATTTGACGAGGGCGAGATCATCGCCAAGGGCACCAACGTAATGCTCGGCTACTACAAAAACCCCGAAGCCACCGCCGAGGCCTTCACCGAGGACGGCTGGTTCCGCACCGGCGACGTTGGCTATATGGATAAGGACGGCTACATTTACATTACCGGCCGCAAAAAGTTCGTCATCGTCCTGGAAAACGGCAAAAACGTCTTCCCCGAAGAGATCGAGGAGTACATTGCCAACCAGTGCTCGGTGGCCGAATCGGTTGTGCTCGCCCGCACCGCCGCCGACGGAACTTTGGTGCTGACCGCCATCGTCTTCCCCAAACTGGAAGACTTTAAGGACGCCGAAGATCACGAAACCATCGAGCGCACCATTCGCGCCGAGGTCGAGAAAATGAATAAAAAACTCGTTTCCTATAAACAAATCCGCAACGTCGAATTCCGCTATACCGAATTCGAAAAAACCACTTCCCGCAAAATCAAACGCCATTTGGTGAATTGATTGGGAGGATTGGGAAACCGCAAGGGGGCGGGAGGACTTTCTTGAAAGAAAGAACCTCCCGCCCCCTTGCATCCCCCACCCACTAAAAGAACTTTGAAACGAATGGCTTGTGGCTTTTTGAAAATGGCCATGTTTTTCGTTCCGAATGGGGCTTGGCGCCTTCCCCTCGCAGGGGAAGGGGGACCGCTTGCGGTGGATGAGGCGAAAAAAGCAAAATGAGCATCCGGCCGCGCCCGCCCGCGGAACGCGGGCGTAGAAAGAAAGAGCACCGCGCATTTTGCGCGTTGCTCTTTCTTGTGCTGTGGCATTCGCCACAGCCGGCGCGGCCCCGGGCAAGCCCGGTTCCAATTCTTTGGTTCGCAAAACCGGTCTTGTAAAGCCAAAAAAATAAAGCCCCACCCGGAGCAGTATATGTTGCCACTTTCAAAAACTCCCAAAACTCGTTTGGGAGTTTTTTGAAAGTAGGGGAGCGCGAGGGGGAGAATTTTTTCTGCGTTATAAAATCACTTCTGCAAACCAAGAACTGGCTCCCGGCTTGCCGGGTTTTTGCAAAAAAGTTTTCCCCTCCCCCAAGGTCTTCCCCTTCTCTCTTACTTCTCTTCTTCGCTGATTTTTTTGAAATCGGTTTCGTCCACGATGCAGCCGAATTTTTCGCCGCAAGCGGGGCAAGTCAGATTTTCGGGGTCGAGGGTTTCATCGAAGCAGACGGTTTCGCCGCAGGAAGGGCAAACGATTTCGTAGTACTCGGTATCGTCGCACCCGCTGCAATTTTCGCAATCGCCGTCGCAATCCTCGTCGTCAAAGTCGTCGCCGTCGTCCTCCTCCTCGGTTTCGTCGTCCTCGTCGCCGGAGAGGAAGTCCTCCACGTCGGCAAGGTCGTCGTCCAGTTCCTCGGCGTAGTCCTGCAATTCTTGCAGGTCGCTGTCAATTTCTTCAATATCTTCCTGAATATCGGCCACGGCCTGGGCAAGCTCGTCGGTCAGATCCAAAAGGGCGGCAATCACCTTGCCCTCTTTGGTGGTGGTATCCAGCTCCATTCCCTCTACAAGGCCTTTGATATAGGAAGCTTTTTCGGTGAGTTTCATATCATTTCATTCCTTTCTCGTTTTGTAAGGCAAACGGGGAAGCGTTGCTCCCCCGTTGTGCATTTTTTATGCGCGAGAGAGATATTCTCCCGTTCTGGTATCAATTTTCAGGACGTCGCCCTCGTTGATGAAGAGCGGAACGCGAATTTCGGCGCCGGTTTCCAGCGTTGCGGGTTTGAGGGTGTTGGTGGCGGTGTTGCCGGCAAAACCGGGATCGGTATGCGTAACGGCAAGCTCCACGAATGTGGGAGGCTCCACGCCGAACACGTTGCCCTTGTAGGAGATGATTTTGCACATCATTTCCTCTTTGACAAAGCGGAAGTTATCGCCAACTTTATCGTGCGCAATAAGGGTTTCTTCCCAGGTTTCAGTGTCCATAAAATGGTACAGGTCGCCGTCGTCGTAGGAATACTGCATATCCTTGCGCTCGATATACGCGTTTTCAAATTTATCGGTGGGGCTGAACGTTCTTTCAATCACCGCGCCCGAAATGACGTTTTTCAGCTTGGTGCGAACAAAAGCCGCGCCCTTGCCGGGTTTGACGTGCTGGAACTCGATGACCTGCAAAACGTTGCCCTGGCCATCATCAAAAGTAATGCCGTTTTTAAAATCGCCTGCTACTACCATAAGTTACCTCCGGAAATGAAAAATTAAGGTCGTTTTTCCTCTTTTTATTTTACACGATTTTTGCCCTTTTTGCAAGGGGTTTTACACTCTTTTTTTCAAAAAAACGAAGTTTTTGCTTTATTTTTGCGGGTCAAGATACTTCCAGTAGGCTTTGAGGTACACAATTCCCGAAATCACGGTGAACACAATGGCCACAGCCGCAACCGCATAGGTGACGAAATAGAAGCCTTTGAAGGAAAATTCAACCGCTCTGCCCACCAGATCATGCACGATCGGCTCCAAAAGGCCGAGCAGAATGCAGGCCATTTGCGTAACCGTTTTGATTTTGCCCAGCATATTGGCAGGGACCACCACGCCGCCGGTGGTAGAGGCCACCAAGCGAATGGAAGCCACTGCAAGCTCGCGGAAGATGGTGACGATGAGCATTGCCATAAACACCCAGAAAAGCCATTGATCCTGCTGGGTAAAGCCGCGGCAAACCAGGCCGAACACGGCGGCAATGACCATAAACTTATCGGCAAGCGGATCCAAAAACTTGCCAAAATCGGTAATCAGATTGTACTTGCGGGCAATTTTGCCGTCCAAAAGGTCGGTCAGCGAGGCAATGCCAAACACCGCAAAGGCGGCAAGGTTTGCCCAAATGGAATAGGGCAGAATGGTGAAGACCAGAATGACCGGTACCAAAAGCAGGCGCAGAACGGTGAGCTTGTTGGGAAGATTGAGTTTCATAGCGGTTCCCCTTTCGTTTTATTCTATCGAGATCACGTCGCCCGAAAGGTCGTAGTCCAGCGCCTCGGTCACTTGGACCGAAACGAAGGTGCCGGGCGCAATTTTCTTTTTGGAGCGGAAATACACTTTGCCGTCAATTTCCGGCGCGTCGGCCTCGCCACGCCCGTAATAAACGCCGGCGGCGGGGTCGTAATCTTCGCAAAGCACACGAAGGGTGCTGCCGATCTTGCCCTGATTGAGTTTTTCATTGATCTCGGCCTGCGCGCGCATCAGAATATCCAGCCGGTCCTGCTTGACCTGCTCGTCAATCTGGTCGGGAAAATCGTAGGCGGGGGTGTCCTCCTCGCGGGAGTAGGCAAAGGCGCCGGCGTGGTCAAAGTTTTGCTCTTTCAAAAAGGCGCAAAGCTCCTCAAAATCGGCTTCGGTCTCGCCGGGAAAGCCGACGATGAAGGTGGTGCGAATGACGATGCCCGGCACCTCGCGGCGCAGTTTGGAGAGCACCTCGCGGATCAGTTTGGCGTCGCCGCGGCGGTTCATGCGGCGCAGCACGTCGTTGCTGATGTGTTGGAGCGGCAGATCAATGTATTTGACAAGACGGGGGTTGTTTTTCAGTTCGGCAACCAGTTCGTCGGTAATCTTGTCGGGGTAGCAGTAAAGAATGCGGATCCAGGGAATGGTCGTTGCTTCGGTGATCCTGCGGATCA
>CAMPBZ010000025.1 GCA_946641795.1 uncultured Clostridia bacterium | reverse complement strand
CTGCGGCAGAGCGCGGCGGGCATCCCCTTTTTGGGGGAGCGCCCAGCGCCCGGCAATGAAATACACGGAAAGAAAAGGGGCAGCGCCGCCGATCAGGCCGCCGTAAAAGGTGGCGCCGGTTTCCTGCGAGAGCGAAAAACGCCCGCTGGCGATCGCGTTATAGATCCCCTGAAACAGCACGGCCGAAAGATAGCCGCCCACCATAGAGGCAACGCCCGCTCCCAGGCAGAGGTTTTGCAGTTTTGCGGGGCATTTGGCGCGGTCGGCAAGCAGACGAAAAAGAACGACCGCGGCAAAAAAGCCCACGCCCAAAAAGATGGTGTAAAAGTCAATGTTCCAAAACAACCGGTCGGGGTACACGGCGCACTCCTTTCCCTGCCTTATTTTGCAGTTGCAAATCCGGCAATTTCCTGATAATAATTTTCCTCAAACGGGGTATTCAAGTGTTGTTCTTCCAGCCACAGGCAATAGGGTTCGCCCTCTTCCAAATCCAGCGCGACGAGATCGAGATACACGCTTTGCGCTGTGGAATAGCCTCCGCCGGCAAGCTGGTAAAAATTGATGGCCGCCAGCATTGAGAACGCATAGCTGATATAATAGCCGGGGTTTTCCAGCGTTACCAGACGCCAGTAGCGCAACGGGTCGGCAAACAGCGTTTTCACCGTTTGCACGCCGCCGTAGCCCTGGCAAATTTCTTCCATCCGGGCATCGAACTCTGTTTCGCTCGCGGGCACGTTTTGATAAACGCTTTGCTCAAACTCGTCAACAAGCGAGGCCAGCACGATGGATTGCAGAGCCGAATGCAGTTGGTAATAGAAAATGGTTTGCGCCAACGCGCGGTCTTGCAGGGTTTGATCCAAAAAGGCCGTAAAAAGCCATTCATTTGCCTGGGATTGCGTTTCGGCAATGTCCATTGGCAAATCCCCGGCCGTATAGAAGGCGCTCAAATAATGCCCCATTTCGTGGATGACGGTAAAGCCATCGTGATACCCCGGCCCGAAATAGCAAACGGGCTGTTCATATTCGTCCAGGTAGGTGGTAAACGCGCCGGGATCGGCGTTTTGCGCGCTGGTCAAAAAGTGATTGTCGGTTTGAAACAGGCTTCTCATATCCTCTTCCGTTTCTGCGGGAAAGGACGAAATGTAGGCATCCAAAAGCTCCCACGCGCGGCTGTACTCCCCTTCCAAAAGCGCGCGGACAATTCCCCGCCCCTCGGAGCCCAGCGCTGCATATCCTTCCTGGAAGCGAGCCAGCGTGGTTTGGCAGAGCGGCGCCAGGATAGATTTGACCGACTGATGGATGATTTGGGCATCCAGCGGCGTATAATCACGCTCGTAAACCTTGTCGTAGGCATATTCGAGGTAGTTTTCGTACCCGTAGAGCGCCGCGATCGCGTTGTTGTTTGCAATAAGCTGCAAATAGAACTCCGGCGCGCGGTCGTAGCGCTCGCTATCGGAGAGCGACCGGTAGGAGACCAACAGGCGATCGTTTTGCTGTTTGATTGCGGTATGCTCCTCGGAGTAGCCGCGCATCCATTCCAGGTCTGCCTGGCTCCAATCGGCAAAAAAGATGGCTCTGCCGGGGGCATCCGAGGCATCGATCCGTTTGCAGGTTGCCTCGTAGGCGGTGTAAAGATCCGATCGCATTGCGGAAGCGTAAAGGTAGGCCTCGCTTTTTTGCGCATCCGCCATATTCAGGCAATGGTAGATGTAGGCGAGTTCGGCTTGCGTGGCAATGTGATAGTAGGCGTTCTCCATTGTTTCGCAGGCGGCGTTGATCTCGGTCTCGTTTGCCGAACTGTTGACCAAAATCAGCGTTTCCACCGCATCCAGCGCCTCCAAAAAGGTTTGGCGGTCGGTTTCGGTAAGCGTATAGGCATATTTTTCGCTTGCGGGAAGATTGGTGATTTCCGGCTCCTGTTGCCGCAGCAAAAGAGAGGAAAGCAACACAATGCCGGTGCAGGAAGAAAGCGAGGAAAGGAGAATTGCAAGCACGCAAAAAAGGAGAAGCAACCGTTTGCAAATTTTCACTTTTGCTTCCCCCTTTTTTATATTTCTAATTTATATTTTACCATATAAAGCGGAAAAAATCAACCGTTTTTATAATAATTTTCGCCCGGAGCGCAGAACGACAAACCGGCGCGCGAACAGCAAAACGGCAACGCACAACAGGCTTACAACCGCGGCATAAGGCGCAAACTCCACGCGCATCAAAAGCTCGCCCAACAGGGCTACCGCCGCGCCCACGCCCTGCAAAAGTCCCGCGGAGACCCGGCCGGAAAGGCCGAGATCGAAAAGCAGATGGTGCAAATGCCCGCGGTCGGCCATAAACAGCGGCCGGCGGCGAAGACTGCGGCGCAAAACGGTGGTGGCAACGTCGGCAAGCGGATAGCCCATAATAAACACCGGCGCCAGAAAACCCAGCCCCCAGCTTTGCCCCGCGAAAAGCGGCAGCGAGAGCATTCCCAAAAGAAAACCGACGCTACCCGAACCGCAATCCCCTGCGAAAATACGCGCCGGCGAACGGTTAAACCGATAAAACCCGACACAGGTGGCCGCCAACAACAGCGGCAGGAGGGGCGAACGGCCGAGAAAAACAAAGGCGACCGCAAGGCCGATCGACTCCAAAATAGCCGTTCCGGCAAACAGGCCGTCCATTCCGTCGATCAGATTGTGCGCGTTGGTCAGGAGCAAAACCCAGAAAAAGGCCGCAAAAGCGCCGATCCAGGTTTTGTTTTGCATTCCGCCAATGCTGAATGCCGCCGCAACCGCCTGAAAGAAGAACTTGACCCAAGCGGGCAGACCGACCAGATCGTCAACAAACCCGACGGTAAAAACGACCGCGGCTCCGGCAAGCGCAAAGCGAAATTGCGCATCCGCCGCGCCGGAGAGCAACGCCGCCGCAACGAAGACCGAAAAAAAGGCAAGCCCACCGATGCGCGGCACGCTTTGCCGATGGATCCTGCGCGCCTCGCCCGGAACATCCAGCGCGCCGATCCGCCAGGCGAATTTGATAACGGCCGGCAAAAGGGCTACCGTAGCCGCCCACGCCGCCGCGATCCAAAAAAGGGCTTGTACCATTGCTTTGCTCCCCGTTGCAAAAAATAGGCTACACCACAGCTCCCTGCTTGGGGAAAAATCTGTGATGTAGCCGATCTTTATTCAATGGAGCTGTACAAACCCCAGTTTCTTTTGCACTTTGGAAAGTGTGCGCCGCGCGTACCAGGAGGCCTCCTCGGCTCCCTGTTTCATTTGCGCTTCCAGCGCCGCTTTATCGCTCAAAAATTCGCGGTAGCGGCTTTGAACGCCGGCAAGCGCGTCGGCCGTGACCTCGCCGACCGCCAATTTGAAATCGCCGTAGCCCTTCCCTTCAAACTCGCGCTCGATCTCCTGAATGCTCTTTCCGGTAAAGCAGGAATAGATGGTGATCAGGTTGCTGACGCCCGGCTTTTGCGGATCGAAGCGGATCTCGCTGCCCGAATCGGTAACGGCGCGCTTGAACTTACGGATAATTGTATCCCGATCGTCCAGAATATATACCACGGCGTTCTGGTTTTCGTCGGATTTGCTCATCTTCTTTTCGGGATCGGCCAGCGACATGATCTTTTTGCCGTTTTTGGCCAGCATAGCGGTTGGAATGGTGAAGGTATCCGGGAAGACCTGATTGAAACGGTTGGCAATATCGCGGCAGAGCTCAACGTGCTGAACCTGGTCGATGCCCACAGGCACCACGTCGGTTTGATAAAGCAGAATATCCGCCGCCATCAGCACGGGATAGGTGAACAGGCCGGCGTTGATATTGTCGGCATGGCGGGCGCTTTTATCCTTGAACTGCGTCATACGGGAGAGCTCGCCGAACATGGTAAAGCAGTTGAGGATCCAGGCAAGCTCGGCGTGCTCGTGTACCATAGACTGCACGTAGAGCGTGTTTTTTTGCGGATCCAGCCCGCAGGCCAGGTAAAGCGCGAGCGTTTCGTAGGTGCGGCGGCGCAAGTCTGCCGGCACTTGCCGCACGGTAACGGCGTGTTCGTCCACCACGCAATAAAAGGTTTTATATTGCTCGCTGTATTCCTTGAAATTGCGAATGGCGCCCAGATAGTTGCCAATGGTCAGATTGCCGCTTGGCTGAACGCCCGAAAAAGATACTTTTTGTTCCCCAAACATTGCTTTTTCTCCTTTGGGATGGCTTTGAAAAATCCGACGGCGGTTTTTTCCGCCGTCGGGAAAATGGTTTTAGTTGGTGTAGCGATTGCTCTTCAACCACGCGGCATAGAGCGCGTACGGAGAAGACAGCTCTTCGAACTCCTCGCCCGACTTGTAATCGACCACTTCAACGACTTCGTATGCGTCGTTGACCGGGTTGAGCTCGGCATCCTTCCGCGCTACGTAGTTGGACGAAACGGCGGAAAGAACCATATGGTTGACCACTTCCAGGTCCAGCGTTGCGATCAAATCGCTCAAAACGGTGTACTGTGCAACTTCTTCCTGGTAGCCGATGGGCTGCTCCATATTATCCCGCTTGTTGATGCGCAGATACCACTCGTCGTCGGTATGCGGCGTCAGCAGGCGCTTGATTTCCAAAAGGAGCGCTTTGAGCTCTTCCATTGTGGTGCATTCCTCAATGCGGGCAACCAGTTTGCCGTTGAGATTATACAGGTAGCGCACCAGCTCGGAATTGAGCGTTCCGCAGTAGGTAAAGTCGGGATCGGTTTCGGGCACAACAAGGTTTGTCTGTGCGGCCTCGCCGTTGCGGTAAAGATTGAAGTTGACGCTCTCCACCGTTTCGTCGGCCTCGACCGTAACCAGCCAGAGCGCGTAGGTGCGGTCGCCGTATTCGGGATCAAGAACAAGATCGTTATCGTTGAAGAGCAGATCCAGCTCGACCGCGGTTGCGCTTCCCTTCGGGTCAACGGCAACATCGGTCATATATTCCAGGCCGGGGGCGTAAACCAGATAGGTGTATTTGGTTTTGCCGTTGGCCATTTCCTTTTGCGATTGCAACACCTGCACGGAGCCGGCCGCGGCCGTTTTGCAGTTTGCGTTGAACCACTGCCAAAGCACGGGATTGGAGGAGATGGAAGACAACGCAATTCCGGTATTCAGGCGCACCTGATAGGTTTCGGTATTCATCGCATCAAACGGAATGCGGATCAGGCGCGTGGTGGTCGGTACGCCGCTGTTTACCCCGTTGACCGTTACGTAAACCTTGGTTTTGACGGTGGCTTTGAAATCAAAGGACACGGAGGCGATCGTACTTCCCTCCTGCGTTCCGGTAACGGCAAGGTTCAGGTTGCCTTCGGCATCTTCCGAAACCGCGAAATCGGCTTTGTACTGATTGCTGTAAACATAGAAATCGGTATGGTGGATGGACTGGGTGGGATCATACCCTTGCAGCAGGTAGGTTCCCTTGCCGGTCTTATCACATTCTTCGATCCATTCTTTCAAAACGGGATTTTGCAGATATACGCTGCGATCCAGCCCGGTTTTGACCGTGTAGGCATAGCCCTTTGTGCCGAGGATGGGTTCCTCCTCTTCCTGCTCCATGGTGGCAAGCGCCAGCGAGCGGATGTCAAGATCCAGCGTGGGATCGGCACCGGTCACATCGCGGTTTTGCACCTTGCCGTTCTCCCAAACCATTTCGTCCATCCCGGGCTCGGGATAGGCGAGGAAGGCGTTGCCGGTTTTGAAAATATCCATATGGTAGGGGTATTCCTCGGAATAGGAAACGATGCGTTTCTGGTTGTCCTCGGGATCGGGTACCAGCTGGTAGGTCTTGCCCTCTACGCCGTATTGCAGAACGTTGCGGAACTCGGCGTTGGTGTTCAGTAGGGTGATTACCTTCATACTGTGTTCCAGGCTGTCGGTTTGCGAGCAGACGCCGAACATACTGCCGTAAACGTCCTCGGCCGAAAGCGTGGGGCTCTTGATGACAACGGGATAGTACTCGGAACTATCAGCGCGGTAGGCGGCCAGTTCCTCGTAGCCCATGGTAGCAATGGAGAGCGCGGCGGTTTTGGTGCCTTCGTTTGCGCCGAAATAGCCGCCGTCAAACTGATATTCTTTCAGCTTTAAGAACGCCTTGGTGAACTCCTCGTCGGTAAACAGGCTGTTGAAAGCCAGCGGAACGCTGCGGGAAATTTCGGAGAGATCCTCGTAGCGATAGCCGATGACCGAAAGGCCGCCCTCGTTTTCCAGCGTATCGGGGTTGATGTTCCAATAATACGCCAGCAGATCCAGGCATTCGGAATAGCTTGCGTTGATGGGCAGAATGTTATCATCGCCCTTGGAGCGAACCTCTTCCAGGTAGTTGTAAACGTACTTGTTGAACAGGCCGTCAATTTTGCCCTGGCGGTAGATGGCGTCGGTATCGGTCTCCTCCATCAGTTCCTTGTTCAGGAGCATTACGGTATATTCGCCGAGGGCGCGGTTGTTGGGAATGGCGTAAATATCGCCGTTGTAGGAAGCGGCGCTCAACAAATAGCTGTTGATATTGGAGCGAAGAGCCTTGGAGTTACCGTTCAGCTCGATGTTGAGCGACGAAAGCCAACCGTTTGCGGCGTAGGTTTTGAACATTTCCTCGCCCTGCAAATAGATGATGTCAACCTGGTGCTCCAACAGCGCCGGGTATTTGATAACGGTGATGCCCCATTCGTTGACCTCGGTTTCGGCAGGGGTGTTCTCGTTGTCGGTCTTGGGGGTAACGTAGGCACGGGTCTCGTAGAACCCGCGGATCTCGTTATCCAGCGTTTCGCGGTAAACGTCCTCCGGGATGTATTTGACCACCAGGTGAACCTTGAAACGGTTTTTGGTGATTTCATCCAGTTTGGCGGCAACCAGTTTTTGTGCCTCCTCGCTGACGCTTTCCTCCCCGCTGGTCACCACCCACATGGTAAGGGTGGTTGCCGTTTGCTGGAATTTATCCTCAATATTGGATTGCTTTTTACAACCGGCAAGAACGGCCGGCAGTAAGAGCACCAAACAGAGCGCCAGGCATAACAATCTTTTTTTCATTTGGATATTCCTCCGTTTCGGGATGGGAATTTTCGTACACTTATCTTTATTATTTTACAACATTTAAAGGGTTCTGTCAAGTTCTTTTTTTCGCGTGCGCGTGTTCGCGCACGCGCGTAAGGGCAACTTGCAAAGGCAAAACCGGTTTGTTTTGCCGGAATTGATGGGCTACCTGCACAAAAGCGTTTTGCCCGGTTTTATCAGTCCGCCGATTTTTCGGTTCCTTTTCACAATTTTTTGCCCTTTGCTTTGTGGAATGCGACAGTTCTTACTCCATAAACCCTTTCAGGTGCCGCGCGCGGCTGGGATGGCGCAGTTTGCGCAACGCCTTGGCCTCGATTTGGCGAATGCGCTCTCTGGTAATGTCAAACTCTTTGCCAACCTCTTCCAGCGTGCGCGTTCTGCCATCGTAAAGTCCGAAGCGGAGTTTGATGACGTGCCGCTCACGCGGGGTGAGCGTATGGAGCTGGCGTTCCAGCTCCTCGCGCAGGATGTTTGCCGAGGTGGCTTCGGCCGGGGAGGGAGTGTCCTCATCCGGAATAAAGTCGCCCAGATGGCTGTCTTCCTCCTCGCCGATGGGGGTTTCCAGCGAGACGGGATCCTGCCCCACTTTAATGATCTCGCGCACTTTTTCGGCCGACATTCCCAGTTTTTCGGCAATTTCCTCGGGCGTGGGTTCACGGCCCATTTCCTGCATCATCTGCCGGGAATAGCGCGAAACTTTATGAATGGTCTCCACCATGTGCACCGGAATGCGGATGGTTCTTGCCTGGTCGGCAATGGCGCGGGTGATGGCCTGCCGGATCCACCAGGTGGCGTAGGTAGAAAACTTGAAGCCCTTGGTGTAGTCAAACTTTTCAACGGCTTTCATCAAGCCCAGGTTGCCCTCCTGGATGAGATCCAGGAAGTACATTCCGCGGCCGACATAGCGCTTTGCAATGCTGACCACCAGGCGCAGGTTGGCCTCCACCAGCTGGGTTTTTGCGGCCTCGTCGCCCGCCATCATCCGCTCGGCAAGCGCTTTTTCCTGCTCGCCGGTGACCAGCGGAACTTTGCCGATTTCTTTCAGATACAGGCGCACGGGGTCGTCGGTACCGATGCCCTCCTGCTCCAAGAAGGTATCGATCCCTTCGCCGGAGCCGAGCGAGACGACCTCGTTTTCGATCTCACTCATCTCGTCGTTGGAGAAATCGTCATCCTCAAACGCAACGCCGTTGTCTTCCAGTTTTTCGTAAAGCTGGTCGATGCTGTCAACGTCAAAGTCCATCTCTTCCAGCGCGTCGTCCAGATCGCTTGCCGAGAGTTTGCCTTTTTTGCCTTTCTCGATCAGCTGTTCAATATCAACTTTTTCCTTTGCACCTTCGGGGGCGCCCTCCGTTTCCTCGGAGAGGACTTCCTTTTCCTCAGGTACTTCTTCTACAACTGCGGTTTTAGGGGTTTGCTTTTTGCTCATTCGTCCTGGCCCTTCCTTTTATGTAATTTCGATTTTCGGATATTTTCCAATCTTGTTTGCAGGTCGGCGTCCTTGTTGCGCGCCGCCTCGGAAAGCGCGCGCAAATTTTCCACCGTACTGCGGAAAACCTGCGGCCCGTTTTGCGTTAGTTCTCTTCTTGCCATTTCGGCCTTTTGGATGCGCCCCATTTCATCGGGCGAGAAATCCTGCCCAAGCATGGCAAACGCAAAGCCTTGCTCGCTGTTTTGCAGTTTGAGGATTGCCTGGAAGACGCGCCGGTAAAAATCGGTGATGAAATCCGTCGGCTCCAACAGGATCCTGCCGGCGGCCACTTCCCTGCGGTATTCCTCAAACATCAACAGCATACCGATAATGGCCTCCTCGGTTGCCGCCGCTTTGGGGTCCTTTGCCGCTTCGGGGTTGATTGGATCGCCGAAATTTTTGATGGTGGCGCGAGCGTCACGGCTTTCGCGCGCTCGATAATCCTCATATTTTTTGCGCCGGATCTTTTCGGTGGTGTTGCGGAGCGCCTCGATCGGCAATTCCAGCCGCTTGGCCGCCTCGGCAAGATAGACTTCGCGTTCCACCGCCGAGGAATACTCGGCAATGACGGCGCAAAGCTCGGAGGAGGCTTTGATCTTCTCCTGCCCGACAGAAAGATCGTGCCGTTTGAGAATGGTGTCCAGCTGGTATTCAAAGCCTGTGCGGCTGGCGTCCAGCAACCGCGAAAAACGCTCGGCGCCGAACTTGCGAATGTACTCGTCGGGGTCCTTGGCGCCCTCTACGCGCAGAACGCGCACGTCAATTCCCACCTCGCCCAAAATCTGCATTGCCTTTTTGGCGGCGGCTTGTCCGGCATCGTCGGCATCGTAGGAAATGACCACCTGTTTGGTGTACTTGGAAAAGATGCGGGCGTGGTTGGGCGTAATGGCGGTGCCCAGCGTTGCAACGGCGTTTTCAAAGCCAGCCGCGTGCATTGCGATCACGTCCATATACCCCTCGCAAAGGATCATCCGCTCGGCGCCGCTGTGGCGCGCAAAATTGAGCGCAAACAAATGGTTGCTCTTTTTGAACGCCGGCGTATCCGACGTGTTCAGATATTTGGGCTTGCTGTCGTCCAGCACGCGCCCGCCGAAGGCAACGACGTTGCCCGACGTATCTAAAATGGGAAACATTACCCGCCCGCGGAAATAATCGTAGGAGCGCCCGGTTTTGCGGCTTTTTCCGCAAAGGAAGGCGACCTGCAACTCCTCGTCGGTAAATCCCTTTTTGTGCATATAGTCGGTAAGGCTACCGATGGTGTCCGGCGCGTAGCCCAGGCCGAAATGCTTGATGGTGGCGTCCGAAAGGCCGCGTTTTTCCCGGAAATAGGCCATTCCGGGCGCGCCGATGGCGGGATCAAACAAACAGGCACGGAAGAACTTGGCCGCTTCCAGGTTGGCTTCCAGTACCCGTTTGCGGCTCACGCTCTCGCCGGGGGCGTGCGCCTCGCTCTCGCGCGGCATGGGAAGCCCGGCGCGGTCGGCAAGGAAGGCAACGGCGTCCACAAACTCCATATTCTCGGCCTTTTGCACAAAGGTGATGGCGCTTCCGCCGGCGTGACAGCCGAAGCAGAAGAACATTTTTTTATCGGGCGAAACGGTAAAGGAAGGCGTTTTTTCGCTATGGAACGGGCAAAGGCCGACAAGGTTGGAGCCTGTCTTTTTTAAGGTGACATAGCGCCCCACAAGTTCCTCGATATTGGTGCGGTCAAGCACTTCCTGCACAAAGTTTTCAGGCAATCGCAAGCGAGATCTCCCTCCTTTCCTGTATCTTCTCTGTTTTTCGTTTTTTTATACTTTATCGCGCCAGAATTTGGGAACGAACAGTTCGTTATAGGTTTCAATGGCAAAACGGTCGGTCATGCAGGAGATAAAATCGCAGGCGCTCCTGCCAACGCCCTCCTCGGCCGCAATGGTTTGATAAAACGGCGGCAGTTGATCGGGGTGCTCGCAGTAATACTCGTAAAGCGCGGCGATCACTCCCCTTGCCTTGCCCTCCTCGGATTT
>CAMPBZ010000024.1 GCA_946641795.1 uncultured Clostridia bacterium | reverse complement strand
GCCAGCGCGCGCATTCCGTGGCCGGGGATCTCTTCCAGTTGCGTAACGGAAAGGGAAGGATCGGGCACGGCGGCGGCAAAAATGGAGCGCGCAACGGGATGGTTGGAGTGCTGCTCAATGGCGCCGGCAAGCGAGAGCAGACGATCGGCAGACATTCCCACAGGGTAAACGCCGCTGACGCGGAAACTGCCCTCGGTCAGCGTGCCGGTTTTGTCAAAGGCCATCGTGTCCACACGGGCAAGCGCTTCCAGATCGTTGGCGCCTTTGATGAGAATGCCGCGGCGGGAAGCGCCGCCAATACCGGCAAAATAGGAAAGCGGAACCGAGATGACCAGCGCGCAGGGGCAGGAGACGACCAGAAAGATGAGCGCCGTTTTCACCATTCCCATCGGGTCGGGCAGGAGCGCCGGGTTGACCCAGTGAATGATGGCGGGAACGAGCGCGAGCAGGGCGGCAAGACCGACCACCACAGGCGTATAAATGCGGGCAAATTTCGTTACCATCCCCTCGGCACGCGATTTTGCGGCCGTGGAGTTTTCCACAAGTTCCAGAATTTTCGATACCGTGCTGTCGGCAAAGGGCTTGGTCACGCGAACGCGGAGAAAACCGGCGCCGTTCACACAACCGCTTACAATCTCGTCGCCGGGGGCAACATCGCGGGGGAGCGACTCGCCGGTCAGCGAGCGGGTGTCAAGCGCCGAGGTGCCCTCCACAACAACGCCGTCCAAAGGGATCTTCTCGCCGGGGCGGATGACAATGATCTCGCCAACGGCAACCTCGCCGGGGTCAAGCTCCTGCTCGGCGCCGTCGCGCTCCACGCGGGCGGTTTCGGGGCAAATTTCCATCAGCGCGGCAATCGAATTGCGCGAGCGGCCGACGGCAATGCTTTGGAAAAGCTCGCCCACCTGGTAAAAGAGCATAACGAAAACGGCTTCGGGGTACTCGCCAATGGCAAGCGCGCCGACGGTGGCGATCGACATTAAAAAGTTTTCGTCCAAAAGCTGGCCGTGGGCAAGGCCCAAAACCGACTTGCGAAGAACGTCAAAGCCCACCACAAAATAGGGGACGAGGAAGAGCGGCACGCGCCAGTACCATTCGGCGGGGATTACCCCGACAAGGCAGAGGACTTCCAGAACGGCGAGCAGAGCGGCCGCAAGAAGAATGCGGAAGAGGGAGCGCTTTTGGCGGCGCGTTAAATGATTTTTCGGTTTCATTTTTTCAGGCGGCAGTCGGGCTCCACTTTGCGAATGGCGGCAATCACTTCGTCCAAAATCGCGTCAAAGCGGGCGTCGTCGGCGTCCAGCACCAGTTTTTGGGCAATGAAGCTGACGGTCACCTCGTTCACACCGTCAATTTTGGCAATGGCGCGCTCCATTTTTGCGGCGCAGTTGGCGCAGTCCAAATCAATCAAAGCAAACGTTTTTTTCATACCATCTCTCCTTGAAAAAGTAATTTTTTATTCGTTGACGTGTTCCATACCCTGGGCAAGAATGGTGTGGACGTGGCTGTCGGCAAGCGAGTAGAGAACGCTCTTGCCGCTCTTGCGGAACTTGACGAGCGCCGCCTGTTTGAGCAGACGAAGCTGGTGGGAAATGGCCGAAACGGTCATACCCAAAAGCGCGGCAATATCGCAAACGCAAAGCTCGGCGTCAAAAAGGACGTAGAGAATGCGAAGGCGGGTGCTGTCGCCAAAGAGCTTATACAGGTCGGCGAGCGCAAAGAGGGTGTCGTCGTCGGGCAGACGACTTTTGGCTTGCGCAATTTGCTCGGGGTGGGTCTCGTTGACCTCGCAACAGTAGGGGTCTTTCATCAATTTGCCCTCCTTTTGGATCGATGTTGGAGCAACCGATCTAATTTTGAACACTTGAACACTTGTTCAAATTTTATTATATTCCGCCGGAATTGATTTGTCAAGAGAAAATTTGAAAAAATCATAAATTTTTTTGAAAGCTCCGGGCGGGTGGCGCGCAATGGCAAAACAAAAAGCCGGGGCGGCCGGGCAAGCCCCCCGCAGTGCGGCCCGCCAAGGCGGGTTCCAATTCCGGATTTGCGGCCGCGCAGTGCGCGGAGCCAATTCTTTGGTTTGCGGAACCGGGTTAGAATACTTGAAAAGGCATTTGTAACAGAACCGGTGTCGTTTGGAAAGTTAGTAGAAACCGTTTCTGCTGACCAAAGAACCGAAACCCGGCTTGCCGGGGCCGCGCCGGCTGTGGCATTCGCCTTTGGCGAATGCCACAGCACAAGAAAAAGAGCGAAAAAAACTTCTTCGCTCTTTTTCTTTCTAAACCCGCATTCCGCGGGTTGGCGCGGCGGGTACCCGGAGCAGGGTATAAGGCCGTTTTCAAAAAACTCCCAAAACTCGTTTGGGAGTTTTTGAAAAGGAAGGGGGCTTGGGGGAGGGGAAAACTTTTTGCAAAAAATTTTCCCCTCCCCCAAGGTCTTCCATCTTCCTCTTTCCCTATCTGCACATTCTTGCGCGTTTTTCATAAAATGCTGCGCATTTGTCAACTTTTTCGCCGGGGTTGACGGGAGCGGGAAGGAATATTATAATATAGGTAAGCAATCCGGCGGGGAAAAGAAGGAGGGCCTCTTTCAAAGGGGAAAGGGGTTTCTCTGTTGCCCGGCAGGAAGAAAAACGGTTATTCAAGAAAAAAACGAACGAAAAAAAGGAGAAACACAATGTTTGACGTTGCCATTATCGGCGCCGGCGTGGTGGGCGGAATGATCGCCCGGACGCTTGCGCGCTACCAGCTCAAAATCGTCATTCTGGAAAAAGGGCACGACGTTGCCACCGGCGCCACCGCGGCGAACTCGGCCATCGTCCACGCGGGATTTGACGCCAAGGAGGGCACGCTGAAAGCCAAACTGAACGTCCGCGGCTCGGAGATGATGGCAGAAGTCTGCCGCGAGCTGGGCGTGAAGTACAAGAACAACGGCTCGCTGGTCATCGGCTTTGGCGAAGAGGACAAGGCGCACCTGGAAACGCTCTACCGGCGCGGCATTGCCAACGGCGTAAGGAATTTGGAACTGCTGAACGCGGAAGAGCTCCACGCGCTGGAACCCAACGTATCGGCGGATGCCACCTGCGCGCTTCACGCACCCACGGGTGCGATCGTTTGCCCCTATGAGCTGACTTTTGCGGCGGTCGGCAACGCAATGGACAACGGCGCTGAGCTGCTGCTGGAAAGCGAAGTGACCGCTATTCAGCCCATTGAGGGCGGCTACAAAATCACGGCGGGCGGCAAACCGATCGAGGCAAAATACATCGTCAACGCCGCCGGCGTGTATTCGGACGCGATCGCCAACATGGTTGGGGACGCTTCCTTTACCGTTCACCCCCGCCGCGGCGAATATATTCTTTTGGATAAGGAAATCGGCGCGCTGGTTTCGCACACCATCTTCCGCACGCCAACCAAAATGGGCAAGGGCATTCTCGTCAGTCCCACGGTGGACGGCAACCTGCTCACCGGCCCGACCTCCGAGGATATGGAGGATAAGGACGACAAATCCACCACACCGGAGGGGCTTGCCCGCGTAATGAAGGGAGCCGGCGAGAGCGTGACCGGCATCCGCTTCGGCGCTTCCATCACCTCCTTCTGCGGCCTGCGCGCCGTGGGAAGCACCGGCGATTTTATCATTAACAACCCGCGCCACGGCTTTGTGAACGTTGCGGGCATCGAGTCGCCCGGTCTTTCCTCGGCTCCCGCCATTGCCGAGTACGTGCTGGACCTGCTCCGCAAGGACGGTTTGAACACGGCCGAAAAGGCAAACTACAACCCGATCCGCCCGGCTCTGCACGCCTTCCGCGAGATGAGCATGGAGGAAAAGAACGCCGTCATCGCCAAAGATCCCGCCTACGGGCGCGTGATCTGCCGGTGCGAAACGGTGACCGAGGGCGAAATTCTTACCGCCATTCGCACCGAGCCGAAACCGCACGACCTGGATGGCGTCAAGCGCCGCACCCGCGCCCAGATGGGCCGGTGCCAGGGCGGGTTCTGCTCGCCGTACATTGTGGAACTGCTCGCGCGCGAGCTGGGCATTCCCTACGAAAAAGTGACCAAGTCGGGCGGAAACTCACTGGTCAACCTGGAAAAAACGAAAGGAGCGCGCTGATATGAAAACGATTGATCTTGTTATCATCGGCGGCGGCCCCGCCGGCATGAGCGCCGCGGTTGCGGCCTACGACGCGGGCGTGCGCGATCTTCTCATTCTGGAACGCGACGCGCACCTGGGCGGCATTTTGCAGCAGTGCATTCACAACGGCTTTGGCCTGCACCGCTTTGGCGAGGAGCTGACCGGCCCCGAATACGCCGGCCGCTACGAAAAAATGGTGGAGGAGCGGAACATCCCGTCCCTGCTCAACACCATGGTGCTGGATATTACCCCCGATAAGGTGATTACCGCTACCAACGCCGAGCGCGGCGTCTTCCAGCTGCAAGCAAAGGCAATCATTCTTTGTATGGGTTGCCGCGAGCGCGCCAAGGGCGCCCTCAACATTGCCGGCACCCGTCCCGCGGGCATTTACAGCGCGGGCACGGCGCAAAAATACGTGAATATGAAGGGCTATCTCCCCGGCAAAGAGGTGGTCATCCTCGGCTCCGGCGACATCGGGTTGATCATGGCGCGCCGGATGACGCTGGAAGGCGCAAAAGTGCACGCCGTTTGCGAGCTGATGCCCTATTCCGGCGGCCTGGCGCGCAACATTGAGCAATGCCTGCACGATTTCGGCATCCCGCTCAAACTTTCGCACACCGTGGTGGAAATTCACGGCCGCGAGCGCCTGACCGGCGTGACCATTGCCAAGGTGGACGAACACCGCCGCCCCATTCCCGAAACGCGCGAGTACATCCCCTGCGATACGCTCCTGCTTTCGGTTGGCCTGATCCCCGAAAACGAGCTTTCCAAAACCGCCTCGGTTGCGCTGGACCGCGTGACCAACGGCGCAGTGGTGGATCAGGATCGCCAAACCGAAATTCCCGGCATTTATGCCTGCGGCAACGTTTTGCACGTGCATGATCTGGTGGATTTCGTCTCCGAAGAGGCCGAGATCGCCGGCAAATCCGCCGCCGCGTACATTGCCGGAAAGTCCGCCGCCGCGGTGGAAATTGCTCTGCATACCGACGGCAAGGTGCGCTACACCGTTCCCCAGCGTATCACCCGGCAAAAGGACGTTACCGTCTTCTTCCGCGTGGCCGACGTTTACCGCAACGTGACCGTGAAAGTGACCGACGAGAAGGGCAACGTCATCTATTCCCGCAAAAAAATCAAGGTCGCTCCCGGCGAAATGGAAAGCGTTTTGCTCAAATCCGATACCTTTGCCGGCGCGCGCGACCTCTGCTTTGCATTGGAGGAGAATTGATATGACACGAGAATTGACCTGCATCGTCTGCCCGCGCGGCTGCTCGCTGAAAGTGGAGCTCGCCGCCAACGGCAGCGTTGAAACCGTAGAAGGCTTTGCCTGCCCCCGCGGCAAGCAGTACGCCATTGACGAATGCACCCATCCTATGCGCACCGTTACTTCTACCGTGCGCGCCACCAACGGCGACCCCGTCCCGGTCAAAACCAGCCGCACCATTCCCAAAGAGCTGATCTTCGACTGCATGAAAGAGATCAACGCCGCTTCCGTTACTCTCCCCGTCCATATCGGGGACGTCGTTATCGCCAACCTGCTCGATACCGGCGCTGATATTATTGTAACTGCGGAGAGAGGGTAAGACCTTGGGGGAGGGGAAAACTTTTTGCAAAAAGTTTTCCCCTCCCCCAAGCCCTCTCCCTTTTCAAAAACCTCAACCAATGGTTTGAGGTTTTTGAAAGGGGTTTTATTTTTTGCTCCGGGTGGAGCTTTATTTTTTTGATTATATAAAACCGGTTTTACGAACCCCGAACCGGCTCCCCGCACTGCGGGGCGGGCTTGCCCGGCCGCACTGCGGGGGGCCGCGCCGGCTGTGGCAAAGCCACAGCACAAGAAAGAGCAACGCGCAAAATGCGCGTTGCTCTTTCTTTCTACGCCCGCGTTCCGCGGGCGGGCGCGGCCCGGAAGTGCCGAGGGCCGATTTTTGGATCAGCCAAACCTGTTTCTACTTACTTTCCGAACTACACCAATCCTTCCGGCCTTCCCTTTGCCGGCTTTCTAAACCCTTTCTGCAAACCCCGAATTGGCTCCCCGCACTGCGGGGCGGGCTTGCCCGGCGGCACTGCGGGTGTTTCTACTGACTTTCTAAACTGCGCCGGTTTTAATTGCGTTATCTTTACCGGTATTCTAACCCAATTCCGCGAGCCAAAGAATTAGCTCCCGGCTTGCCGGGAGAGCTCCAATTTGGTCAACAGCGCTTGGAAAAAGCAGAGCAGCGCGGCGCCAAGGAGCAGGCCACCCCAAATATCCGAAAGCCAATGCACGCCGGCAAGCATCCGGCCAATCACGGTCAAAACCATCAACAAGCCCGCGCCGGCAATTCCGGCAATCTGCCAGCCCTTGCGGAGGTAGGCAAACGCCAGCCAGAAGGCGCCGCCGAAGATCACGCAGGCAAGCAGAGTGTGTGAGGAGGGGAAGGAGGCTTCCGGGAAGGTTTGTCCGGCTTCCAGCACCGGGCGGTAGTTGACCGCCACCAGCTCAAACAGCAGGTAAAGCGCCCCGGTCACGGCGTAAAGGCAATCCAGCGCCAGCAGGGTGGGGTCCACCTTCCAAAGGCTCTTGCGGCGGATCAGCTGCACGAGCGACCAGACGGCAACGCCGGCGGCCAGCGCCAGCGCAAGAATGCCGAGCACCTTTGTTATTTTGTACCAGACCTCGTTAAAGGGGATCCATTCATGAAAGGGGCCGTTGATTTGTGCAAGGCCAACGCTGGTCCCCGCGGGGCCGATGGCGTCAACGTCCAAGGTTTTCAGCAGGGCGATCAGCACAACAAACAACAGGGTAAACACGCCTCCCAGGCAAAGGGGAAGGACGATCGGGTTCTTTTTGCGTTCCATCTGGTTTTATTACCTTTCTTTTTCGGTGCCCTTATTCTACCACAAAATCGCGCGCTTGTCAACCTTCCAAAAATGTCAAAATAATTTCAATTATTTTTCAAATAGTTTATTGAAAAGGAAAATGCGGTATGTTAGAATATAGTTGAACCAAAGCCCGTCGGCCGGCCGGCGGAAAAAACCGGAAGGGGAAAAGAAGAATGGAAAAGAAAATCAAAGTAGTTGTAGTTGGTTGCGGTGACCGCGCGTGGGTCTACGTCCGCGAGGGCGTTCACAGCCTGCACGCAATGGAGGTGGTTGCGGCGGTGGATCCCGATCCCGTCCGCCTCAAACTGATGCGCGACCAGTTCGGCGTGCCCGAAAATATGTGCTTTACCGATATGAAGGACGTCTTGGCGCTGGGCAAAATCGGCGACTGCGTCATCAACGGTACCATGGATCAGCTCCACCTGCAAACGGCGCTGCCCTTTTTAAAGCAGGGCTACGATATGCTCCTGGAAAAGCCGCTGACCAACAATAAGGCCGACCTGATGCTCCTGAAAAAGACGGCCGACGAGAACGGCTGCAAGCTGATGACCTGCCACGTTCTGCGCTACGCGCCCTTCTATTTGAAGGTCAAGGAGCTGTTGATGAGCGGCGTGATCGGCAAAATTCAAAACATTGAAACCAGCGAGCGCGTGGGCGCGACCCACTCTTCCTATTCCTACATCCGCGGCAAGTGGAAGAGCGAAAAAGAGTGCGGCTCCTCGCTCCTGCTGGCAAAATGCTGCCACGATACCGACCTGCTCTGCTGGCTGAACAACTCCACCGTTCCGGAAGTGGTTTCCAGCTACGGCGGAAGGGATCATTTCAACCCCGAAAACGCCCCCAAGGGCGCCGGCACGCGCTGCCTGGTGGATTGCCCCAAGGAGATCCGCGAAAAGTGCATTTACGACGTGCAGTCCATGTACCTGGATAACTGCATTATGCCATGGTACCCCTGGCAATGCACCGGCAAGAACTACGAGGACGTTTCCCAGGAGGAGCGCGAGGAATCGCTGAAAACCTACAACCCCCACGGCGTTTGCATTTACAAGGCGGGCGGCGACATCGTTGACCACCAGGTGCTCACCGTTAAGTTTGCAAACGGCTCCACCGCCTCGCACACCGTTATTTTGGGCGTTATGAAGCCCGGCCGCCGCATTTGGATTGTTGGCAGCGAGGGCGAGATCGAGGGCAACCCGGACGAGAGCCTGCGCCTGCGCAAATACAACCCGAAGGACTCCTACTACACCGAAGAGACCATCAACTTCCTGGAACGCGAGGGCGAGACCGGCGGCCACTTCGGCGGCGACAAGCGCCTGGTTTACGATTTTTGCAACCTGATGCGCGGCGAGCCGCGTTCCATCTCCTGCACGGCCATTGACGACTCCATCAACAGCCACCTGATGGTTTACGCCGCCGATGAATCGATGCGCACCGGCAAACCGGTCAAAATCGGAGAATAAAAAGAGAAAAATCTAAAAGGAACCCCAACGCAAGGCGAATTTCGCCCGGCGTTGGGGTGTTTTTTCTATTCTCCTATATCGGTTTTAGCAAACCGCCGCTTTTTCAGTATCACAAAATCATCTCCGCAAACCAAAGAATTGGAACCGGGCTTGCCCGGTTATTTCCACATCCAAAGGATCAAATTGTCGGAAATGGTCATGCCCAGCTTTTTTTGCAGTTTCAGGGAGGGGAGGTTGTCTTTTTCCACCTGTCCAAAGGGAATAAATCCGGCTTCCATCGTCTTGCGGATGTAGAGCCTTTCCAAGGCCGCGCCGAACCCGCGGCGGCGGAAGGCGGGGAGCACGTAGAGCAAGCCCATACTCCCTTCCAGGTGCTCGCCCATAAACCCGACGACCTGACCGCCGAGAGAGCCGATCAGAATGGCGCCGCGCACCACCGCAAGCTCCATTTCCTGCGGGGAGATGAGGTGGTAATGCTCCAAAAGCAGGGGCAGGTCTTCGGGGGCGGCGGGGCGCACCGCAAGCGAAGCGTCCGCCTCCGGGAGCGCGCCGTAGTAGGCCACCTGAAAGCATTCCAGCTTGCCCGAAAAACCGTAGCGCTCGTAAACGAGACGGCCGAGGGCGGCGTCGGGAACCATCAAAAGGGAAATGTCGGCGGCGTAGCGATCCAAAAGGGGAAGGCTCAAAGCCGCGTCCCGGCTGGCCAGCAGGTAGGCGCCGCTGACGGCATCCCGCACCAGGGGCGCGTCGCCGGCGGAAAGAACCGTTCCCGTCCCGCGGCGAAGCACCCGGTCAATGCCCAAAAGGTCAATGCTTGTAAAATCCATTTTCACAGTCCGACCGGCACCATTCAGCCGGCGTTTTCTTCCGGCGCGGCCGCCGCAAGCTTTTTGGCTTTTCTATCGCGGATGAGCCAGGGCAGGTAGGAAAGGAAGAAGAGCAGGGTGATCACCGCCGCCATAAACAGCACCCGGACGGCGTAGTTGGCGGGCAGAAAATCCAGGATGGATTTGGTCTCCTCGGGGCGCGCCATATAGAGGTAGTTGGCGTCGCCGCCGATGAGCTCGTTGGCGGTAAAAGCAATCACCGCCATCACCGCCGTGGCGATGTAGGCCTTGACGACCGATTTCCAGTTCGGACGCATCTTGTGAACGAAAATCATATAAAAAACGGCAATGTAACCGGTGGTGTGTTCCAGCCAGAACTGGTAGTAGCGGAAGCGGGTAGGCCCGGTGTAGGTGATGACCGTTGGGGTGATGAGGGCGAAGATCGTACCGCTGAACAACCAAAAATAGGGAATGTCAAAGAGGGTTTGGTTCTTCGTTACCAGCATATAGCTTGCAAAGATCACGCCCCAGCCGCAAAGGGTAATGGGCAGGTGATCCTCCGGGTTCGCGCCCAGCGAGGGAACGCCCACCAGCCGCCAGAAATAGGACATTTCGGTAATGATCATTACAAACGCCAGCGCAAGACGAAGCGTTTTTTCGTGCTTGTAGGCGCGGAGCTTTTCGCGGAAGACGTAGATGAGAACGATGACGGCAACCATCAAAAGAATGGGAAGAAAATGGGCGAAGGTAAAGTTTTTGAACTCAACGGTATCGCCTTTTCCGAAAAAATAAGCAAAAAAGTTTTTCATAAGCGACTTTCGGCAACTCCTTTCTGGAATGGATTTTTCGGATAACGGCACCATTATATCATCTTTGCCGCCCGAATGCAAGAGCAAACCTTCATTTTGCAAACGCAGACTTGTATTTTGCCAAAAAAGCAGACAAAAAATCAAAGGGCGCGCCATTTACTCCTGCAAAAGCGCTTTGCAAGCGGAAACGGCGCGGATTCAGAACCTAAATTTGCGCCAATGTTTGCAAAAAAGCGATTGTATGGCGGAGCGCAAATTGAGCCAAACGGCAAAGCCGTTTGGCGTAGGTTCTTCATAATGCATACCAAGACAAAAATCGGGACGGGAGCGATTGCTCCCGTCCCGATTTTTGTGTATATACTACCAAAAGTGCTCTTTTTGGGGGTATGTAATACCAAAAGTGCTCCAGAGCGGAGCGTGAGATGTTTCATAGTTTATCTATTGACAAAAACACTCCTATATAGTAGAATTATAGAAACT
>CAMPBZ010000023.1 GCA_946641795.1 uncultured Clostridia bacterium | reverse complement strand
ATCGCCGTTGCCATATAGCCGCCGATCATTACGTAAATACCGGTCAGCGCCGCCATTACGATGACGCAAACCGAATAATCTACACCGGCAAACGCCATTGAAAACAGGCGGGAAAGCCCGTTGTAAAGCGAGGCGGTATAGGGGATCAAAAAGACGAAGGTGATTACCGAGGCAATGATTTTGAGCGGCTTGGAGTTAAAGCGCGCACCAAAGAAATCCGGCATTGTCTTGCTGGAAAGGTGCTGGGTCATAATGCGCGTCCGTCTGCCCAAAATCACCCAGGCGAGCAGGGAGCCGATAAAGGCATTTCCCAGGCCGATCCAAGTGGAGGCAAGGCCGAACTGCCAGCCGAACTGCCCGGCGTAGCCGACGAAGATGACGGCGGAAAAATAGGAAGTGCCAAAGGCAAAGGCGCTCAACCAAGGGCCTACCGAGCGCGAGCCGAGCACAAAGCCGGTCACGCTGTTTGCGTGTTTTTTGGAGCGCAGACCGATCCAGATCATAACCGAGAAGAAGATCAGGATCAGCACAAGGGTAATAATCATTGTAGCGTTCATTTGGGAAATTCCTTTTCGTGCGTTTTTATAAATCCTTTTTATTATATCTCTTTTTTCTTTGTTTTGCAATCTCTTTTTACAAATTTTTCATTTTTTATTAAAAAGGGGAGAAAAGCCCGGTTTGCGGCATTATTCCAACGCGTTTTTCAATTTTTCCAAAGCGCCTTTTTCAATTCGGGAAACGTAGGAGCGCGAAATGCCGAGCAGGGCGGCAACCTCCCGCTGGGCGTGCTGGGGCGTATTTCCCAGCCCGTAGCGCAAAATGATGATCTGCCGTTCCCGCTCGGTTAAAAGCGTTTCGATATAGGTAAGCATTTTGGCGGTTTGGATCTTCCGGTCAACCACTTCGGCAATATCGTCGTCACTGCTGATGACGTCAATATAGGTCAGCGGGTTGCCGTCGCGATCTACGTCGATCGTTTCGTTCAGCGATACTTCGGTCGCCGTCTTTTTTTGCGCGCGAAAGTACATTAAAATCTCGTTTTGAATGCACTTTGCCGCGTAAGTGGTGAACTTTGCGCCGTTCTCAACGCGAAAACTGTCCACCGCTTTTACCAGCCCGAGCGAGCCGATGGAAACCAGATCCTCGGCGTTTCTTGCCGTGGAGTAGTATTTGCGTACGATGTGCGAAACCAGGCGCAAATTGTGCAAGATCAGCTTTTGCCTTGCGTCCTCGCTTCCGTCCCGCGCCTCTAAAAACAGGCGGTATTCTTCCTCGTGCGAAAGGGGCGGCGGGTATTTTTGCGGCGTGGAAATTCCAAGGATCAGGTGCGAAATACGAGTGAGCAGGGAAAAAATCAAGGCAAACATAGGCGGCCTCCGGGGCGGAATTTGGAAATCGGTTCATTATATGCGCCCGATTTGCCGATTTTGCCTGCCTTTTTTCTTTTTCCGGTTGACATTCCACCTGGAAAATGGTAAAATAAAACTATCAAAATGCCAAAAGCCGGAAGGAGAAAACAGGATGAAACAGTTGCTCGGAAATGCTGTAGTCGGGCAGAGCGGGGGGCCTACCGCCGCCATTAACGCAACGCTCGCAGGCGTCGTGCGCGGCGTGCTGGAAGACAACGGCAAGAATATTGCCAAGCTTTATGGAATGAAAAACGGGATCGAGGGCCTTTTGCGGGAGGATTTGATCGATCTGTCCGCTTTTTTCGGTACATCCGTGGAAAAGTTGCGCTTGTTGGAGCAAACGCCGGCGGCGGCGCTGGGCTCCTGCCGGATGAAATTGCCAAAACCGCAGGAGGATCGCGCCTTTTACGACCGGTTGATTGCCATTTTCAAAAAATACGATATTCGCTATTTCTTCTACATCGGCGGAAACGACTCGATGGATACCGTTGCCAAGCTGACCGCCTACCTGGAAACTTCCGATTATGAAATGCGCGCCATCGGCATTCCCAAGACCATAGATAACGACCTGCTGGGAACCGACCACACGCCCGGCTACGGCTCGGCGGCCAAATACATTGCCGTTACCATGCAGGAGATCCTGCGCGACTGTGCGGTTTACCGCATTCCCGCCGTTACCATTGTGGAGCTGATGGGCAGAGACGCCGGCTGGCTGACCGCCGCCTCGGCCGTTGGGCGCGTTGCCGGCGGTTTGGAACCCGACTACGTTTATTTGCCCGAATGCGTGTTTGATCTGGATCAGTTCCTTGCTGACGTCAAAGCGGCGCTGGCGCGGCACCCCAACGTGGTGATTGCGGTTTCCGAGGGCGTTCGCTTTGCCAGCGGTCGCTATGTGGGTGAGGGAAGCCAGAGCGGCGCCACCGATAAATTCGGCCACGCGTACCTTGCCGGCGTTGGCAAGGTGCTGGAATACGCCGTTCGGGATTCGATCGGCTGTAAGGTGCGCTCTTTGGAGTTGAGCCTGCCGCAGCGCTGTGCCGCGCATCTCGCGTCGGATACCGACCTGACCGAATCGGCCGGGGTTGGAAAAGCGGCCGTTTCGGCAGCTTGCAGCGGCGTTTCCGGCGAGGTGATGGCGCTTTGCCGCGGGGAGGGCGACTATGCCGTTACTTACCAGCACCACCCGGCCTCCTCCATTGCAAACGGCGTGCGCAAACTGAATGCCGAGTTTTGCGCGCCGGAGGGAAATCAGGTCACCGACGCGTTCTGCCAATGGCTTTTGCCGCTGATCCAGGGCGAACGGGAGCTGATCTTCCAAAACGGTTTGCCGGTCCATTTGACCTTTTAATTTCTGAAAAAATCTTCTGCGGGGCGGTTCTAAATTTGGCAGTTTGTCCGTAAAATGGTAAAAACTCTTTTGGGAGGATTTGCCATGAAACGGATCTTGCTTGCCATTGGAACACGCCCCGAAGCAATTAAACTCTGCCCCCTTCTTCCGGCGCTTTGCGAAAAGGGAATGGAGCCGATCGTTTGCGCGACCGGGCAACACGTGGAACTGTTGGAAGAAGCGCTCAAAGACTACGGCGTAGAGCCGCAAATCACCTTTCGGGCAATGGAGCCGGGGCAACCGCGGCCCGACCTTTTGGCAAAGCTGACCAAGGGGATCGGCGAGGCGATCCGCGCAAGCAAACCGGACTGCCTGGTGGTGCAGGGCGATACCGCAACGGCGTTTGCCGGCGCGCTCGCCGCTTTTTATGAGAATGTTCCCGTTGCCCACGTGGAGGCAGGACTGCGCACGCACCAAATCAAAACCCCGTTCCCGGAGGAAATGCAGCGCCGTGCCGTTGCCTTGCTTGCCGACCTTCATTTTGCGCCCACCGCCGTTGCCAGGCGCAATCTTTTGAGCGAGGGGATCGATGAGACCCGCGTTCACCTTGTGGGAAATACCGTTATCGACGCGCTCCGCTTTTCGCAAAGCCACCCGATCACGCCGGAATGGGATATTCCCCCGCGCTTGTTTCCAATCCTGTTTACGGCGCACCGGCGGGAGAATTTCGGCGGTGCGATTAAAGGAATGTTCCGCGCGCTCCGGCGCATTGTGGAAACGCACGAAAATCTATTTGCTTTTTGTCCGGTGCACGCCAATCCCAAAGTGCGGGAGGCGGCAAAAGTGTTGGAAGGTTGCGACCGTATCCGGGTGATCGATCCGCCCGGCCCGGTGCGTTTTCACGCGCTCCTTTCTAAATGCCGGCTGGTAATGACCGACAGCGGCGGCATTCAGGAGGAAGTGACCGCTTTGGGCATTCCAACCGTGGTTATGCGCTATTCCACCGAGCGGATGGAGGGCGTTCGCGCCGGATGCCTGATGCTTTCGGGCACGCACGAGGACGGGATCGTTTGTGCCGTCAACGCGCTGTTGCGGCCGAATTCCGAGCTTTACGAGCAAATGAGCCACCCTTCGGATGTTTTCGGTGACGGAAAGGCCGCCGGGCGCATCGCCTCGGTTTTGGCAAAAGCCTGAAAAATAAAAAAATCTCTTGCAAAACGTCAAAGTCCGTGTTATAATAAGTAACACACCGTATTGGAAAAGAAAGGACGATCCGATGAATCGCAAAAAATTGCTGAACATTTTTTTGATTGCCATTGCAATTCTTTGTTTGGCGGCGGGTATTGTGCTGCTGGTTCTGGCCGGGCAACACGCAGGGTACCGCAAAGGGCTGTATATCGTTGTGGGCGTAATCCTGTTGCTCCTTTCGGCGCTGATCGTTCTGTACTGGACCATTTCCAGAAAAGAGGGTCAAAACTTTTTCCTTTATGACGTGCAGGAGGAAAGAAACCTTCCCGTAGAATCGCTCACCCGCGAAACGGTGTTGGAACGCATGACCTACTTTATCAGCCAGCTGGCCGATTCGCCGGAAATGCTGTGGTCGGGAAACGTGCTGGAATGGAACGGCAGTTTCGGGCATCGCGGCGTGTTCAAACCGCTGGTTGCCTACAAAATGCTTTACGATCTCGGTATGCAGGAAACGGATTCGCCCTATTGGGATTATCTTGCAAACGCTTCGGATGAATCGCTTGGAATTGTTTGCGCTTCGCTGGAACGGGCAGGGGAAAAGAAAATTGTGCGGGCCTTCCAGATCATTTTGGAAAACGAACGTAACCCCGGGCCGCAGATGAAGGAATTTTTGCAGAAAAACACCGGGTACCTCAGCGCCAGAATGTTGGCCTATACCAAAGAATACATTGAATGTTTTTATTAAAAACTTTCAAAAAAGCAGGACTTGCAATCCCCAAACCGGGTTGCAAGTCCTTTTTTTGAATTTTTAACAAAGAAATTATGCAAAAACTATTGACATTTTCAAGAATATCAGTATAATTGTATACATAAATACACTTTTGAGGAGAAGGATTATGTTAGAGATTTCTCAAAAAACAAATTTGTTGGAGCAGGAAACATTCAAATATTCCTTGCAGGATGTAGAGGAGCCCAACCTTTACCGCGACGTTTACCCCTACGAGGAAGTTCCGCGCGTGGCCTTCAACCACCGCCGTGTGCCGATCGGAATGCCGGAGGATATCTGGATTACCGATACCTCTTTCCGCGACGGCCAGCAGTCGGTGGAGCCGTATTCGGTCAAACAGATCGTCGATCTGTATCAGCTGATGTCCCGCCTGGGCGGCCCCTACGGCATCATCCGCCAGACCGAATTTTTCGTTTACAGCAAAAAGGATCGCGAAGCGGTGCAAAAATGCCAGGAGCTCGGCCTGAAATTCCCGGAGATTACCACCTGGATCCGCGCCAGCAAGGAGGACTTTAAGCTGGTGCGCGACCTTGGCATTCGGGAAACCGGCATTCTTGTTTCTTGCAGTGACTACCATATTTTCAAAAAGATGAAAATGACCCGCCGGCAGTGTATGGAGCACTATCTTGCCGCCGTCAGCGAGGCGTTTGAGGCCGGCGTTATGCCGCGCTGCCACCTGGAAGATATTACCCGCGCCGATTTTTATGGTTTTGTGGTTCCGTTTGTCAACGAGTTGATGAAACTTTCGGCGCAGGCCAAGATCCCGGTGCGCATTCGCGCCTGCGATACGATGGGTTACGGCATTCCGTACCCCGAAGTTGCCATTCCGCGCAGCGTTCCCGGCATTATTTACGGTTTGCAGCATTATTCGGACGTTTCCAGCGAAATGCTGGAATGGCACGGACACAATGACTTTTACAAATCGGTCACCAATGCGACCACCGCTTGGCTTTACGGTGCTTGCGGCGTCAACTGCTCGCTGTTGGGCATTGGCGAGCGGACGGGGAACATCCCCCTGGAAGCAATGGTGTTTGAATACGCTTCTATGCGCGGCTCTCTTGACGGAATGGATCCCACGGTCATTACCGAAATTGCCGAGTATTTCCAAAAAGAGATCGGCTATCAGATCCCGCCGATGACGCCGTTTGTTGGGCGCAACTTCAACGTGACCCGCGCGGGCATTCACGCCGACGGACTTCTCAAAGACGAAGAGATCTACAACATTTTCGATACCCGCAAACTGCTCAACCGTTCGGCTTCGGTAATGCTGGGCAAAGCCTCCGGGCTTGCCGGAATTGCCTACTGGATCAACGAGAACTACCGCCTGACCGAATCCGAGCGGGTGGAAAAGCACGATCCGCTTGTGGTTGCCGTAAAGGAATGGATCGACAAAGAGTACGAGGACGGCAGACAAACCACGCTTTCCACCAGCGAGGTGGAAGCAAAGATCGAAGCGCTTTCGGGCGGCCGCTTCCGCCGGCTTTGATGGATAGGAGGAGAGAAAAATGGAAATGGATCACAGAACCGTATCGCTTGCTGAGCAGATATTTGACCGCCTGGAAAACGAAATTCTTTCCGGCTATTACCAGCGCGACGAACTGCTGACCGAAATGAAACTGGTCACCGATCTCGGCGTTAGCCGTACCCCGATCCGCGAGGCGCTCCACCGCCTGGAACAGGAACACTTGATTGACATTACGCAAAAGGGAATTGTGGTGCTTGGCGTTACGCAAAAAGACCTTGCCGATATTTTTGAAATTCGGGAAAGGATCGAGGGCATTGCCTCCCGTATGGCGGCGGAACGCATTACCGACGAGCAACTTGCGCAGCTCCGCGAAACGCTGGAATTGCAGGAGTTTTACGTGCCGCGCAAGGACGCCGATCATATCAAAATTTACGATAGCCAGTTCCACAAACTCATCTATCGGTTCAGCGGAAGCTCGGTGTATTACGATACCTTAATGCCCCTGCACAAAAAGGTGCAAAAATACCGCAAAGCGTCGGTGGAAAACGAAAGCCGCGCCGTGCAATCGGCAAAAGAGCACCGCGGGATCTTTGAGGCGATCGCCGCGCACGACGGCGCAAAGGCCGAGCAATACACCGTGGCGCACATTGTCAACGCCGCAAACCACATTTTGAAACGAGGCAACTGAACCATGGGACTTACACTTGCACAAAAAATCATCCAAAGCCATCTGGTAAGCGGAACGATGAAAGCCGGGGAAGAAATTGCCCTGCGGATTGACCAAACGTTGACGCAGGACGCCACCGGCACAATGGCGTATCTGGAATTTGAGGCGATGGGGATCGACCGCGTCCGCACCGAAAAAAGCGTTGCTTATATCGACCACAATACGTTGCAATCCGGTTTTGAGAACGCCGACGACCACCGGTATATCCAAACGGTTGCCAAAAAGCACGGCATTTATTTCTCGCGCCCCGGCAACGGCATTTGCCACCAGGTGCATCTGGAACGCTTCGGCATTCCGGGCAAAACTCTGATCGGCTCGGATAGCCATACGCCTACCGGCGGCGGGATCGGAATGCTGGCTTTCGGCGCCGGCGGGCTTGACGTTGCCGTTGCAATGGGCGGCGGCGCTTACTATATTACAATGCCGCGGATGATCCGCGTTAATCTGACCGGCAAACTCAATCCGTTTGTGACCGCAAAGGACGTCAGCCTGGAAATTTTGCGCATCCTTTCGGTCAAAGGCGGGGTGGGCTCCATTATCGAGTGGGGCGGCCCGGGCATTCAAACCCTTTCGGTGCCGGAGCGTGCCACCATTACCAATATGGGCACCGAGCTGGGTGCCACCACGTCGATCTTTCCCTCCGACGAGATCACAAAAGCGTTTTTGAAGGCGCAGGGAAGAGCCGGCGACTACCGGCCGCTTGCCGCCGATCCGGACGCCGTTTACGACCGCGTGATCGACATTGACCTTTCCGCGCTCAAACCGCTCATTGCCTGCCCGCATATGCCGGACAACGTGGTCACGGTGGAAAGCTTGAAGGGAACGCGCGTGGATCAGGTTTGCATCGGCTCCTGCACCAACTCCTCGCTTTTGGATCTGTTAAAAGTGGCGGCGCTTCTCAAAGGGAAAACGGTGGATCCGCGCGTCAGCGTTTCGGTTTCTCCCGGCTCGCGCCAGGTGCTTTCTATGCTGGCCGACTGCGGTGCGCTTTCGGATATTCTTGCCAGCGGCGCGCGCCTGTTGGAATGCGCCTGCGGCCCTTGTATCGGTATGGGCTTTTCGCCCAATTCCGGCGGCGTCAGCCTGCGCACCTTCAACCGCAACTTTGAAGGGCGGAGCGGCACGCGCGACGCCAAGGTTTACCTTGTTTCCCCCGAAACGGCGGTTGCCGCGGCGCTGACCGGCGAGATCACCGATCCGCGCCTGTTGGGCGATGCCCCTGTGGTATCTTTGCCCGAAAAATTCCGCATTGACGATAGCGCCGTCCTTTCCCCCGCAACGCCGGAGGAAGCGGCTTCGGTTGAGGTTTTGCGCGGCCCGAACATTAAGGAGTTCCCCAAAACCAAACCGCTGGAAAACACCGTTACCGCCGAGCTGACCTTGAAAGTGGGCGATAACATTACCACCGACCACATTATGCCGGCGGGCTCCAAGATCCTGCCGTATCGCTCCAACATCCCCTATCTTTCCAAATTCTGCTTTGCCGTTTGCGACGAGAGCTTTGCCGAGCGATCCCTGGCGGCGGGCAACGGGTTTGTTGTTGGCGGCGAGAACTACGGCCAGGGGTCTTCGCGTGAGCACGCGGCGCTGGTTCCGCTTTATCTCGGTGTGCGCGCCGTAATTGCCAAGAGCTTTGCGCGCATCCACGCGGCCAACCTAATCAACGCCGGTATTCTGCCGCTGACTTTTGCCGACCCTGCCGATTATGAAAACCTCAACCAAGGCGATCGCCTGATCCTGACCGATCTTGGCGCCGGAATGAAGGCTGGAAAAATCCTTTTGCAAAACGAAACTACGGGCAAAACCATTGCGCTCGTTTGCTCGTTTACCGATCGCCAGCGCGAAATTCTGCTTGCCGGCGGCCTGCTGGCCTATACCAAAGCGGCAAATTGAAAAGGAGAACCTATGAACGCTTTTGAAAAACAAATCGAGCAGGCAACGGCCTCCTTCCGAGCCCTGCTGGAAGAACAGCTTGCGCGCCAGAACAAAATGGAAAAAGGCGCAACCGCAAAGGATTTTTCCAAATTATCGCCCATTCGCATCGGCATTTGCCCCGGCGACGGCATCGGCCCGATTTTAACGCGCGAGGCCAAACGGCTTTTGGAACAGCTTTTGAAAGAAGAACTGCAAAGCGGAAAGATTGCGCTTTGCGATATTGAGGGGCTGACGCTGGAAAACCGCCTTGCCAAAGGGGAAGCGGTGCCAAAGGATACGCTTGCGGCCATCAAAGCCTGCGATGTTCTGCTCAAAGGCCCTACCACAACGCCCAAGGGAGGCAGTATGGAAAGCGCCAACGTTGCACTCCGGCGCGAGCTGGATCTTTACGCCAACGTTCGCCCGGTGACCGTGCCGGAAGAGGGGATTGACTGGATCTTCTTCCGCGAAAACACCGAGGGCGAATACGTGCTGGGCAGTAAAGGCGTTGAAATTCCCGGCAAGCTCGCAATGGATTTTAAGGTCACCACCAGCGCCGGCACCCGCCGGATCGCGCGCGCGGCCTTTGAATATGCCAAAAACAACGGCAAAACCAGCGTTTCCATTGTTACCAAAGCCAATATTATGAAAAAGACCGACGGCAATTTTTCGGCAATCTGCCACGAAATTGCCGCGGAATATCCCGGAATTGAAGCCGAGGATTGGTACATCGACATTATGACCGCCAACCTCGTCAACCCGGCGATCCGAAGCAAGTTCCAGGTCTTTTTGCTCCCAAATCTGTACGGTGACATCATCACCGACGAGGCCGCGCAGATCCAGGGCGGCGTAGGAACGGCGGGCAGCGCCAACATCGGCGACCAATATGCAATGTTCGAGGCCATTCACGGCAGCGCCCCCCGGATGATCGAAGAGGGGATTGGAGAATACGCCAATCCTTCCAGTCTTTTCAAGGCCGCGGAAATGATGCTCCGGCACATTGGTCTGATTGCCAAGGCCGACCTGCTTGCAAAAGCCATGGAGATTTGCACCGAAAAAGAGAAAAAGGTGATTGTAACCGGAAATCGGGATGGCGCCACCGCGCGCGAATTTGCCGATTATCTGTTGCAAACCCTTTCGGATATTTCCTGAAAAATTGCAAAAAACGCGGATTTTTCTGTTTACAAATCCGCGTTTTTGTGATAGAATAGAGGAAAGTATTTCAAAAAGGGGGGGAAGCGTTATGCAAGCGGGAACCACAAACGAATATCGCTATTGGAAAGTTTTGCGCGCCATCGCTTTCACCCTGCTCATTTTTCTTGGCTTTATCAACATTGTCGGGTTGCTTTGCGCCGGCTTGCAGATCCTTTTCAAGGCCGCCGGAACCGATCCGGTAACGGCCGAGGTCGGTTACCAGCTTTTCTATGCTGTCGGGTATCTTTCGGCGTTTATGCTGCCGGTCATCTTTTTGAAAAAACTGATCCGGAAAGCCGGCATTTCCTATTTGCCGATGCGTGCTTCGCTCAAAGTGACGCCCTGGTTGCCGCTGATTTTGTTTGCCGGCATTTCGGTTATTTTGGCTACGGCGTACCTGAACGCCTCTATGGTTAACATTTTTTCGTTTTTTGATTTCAGCCAACTGTTTCCCCAAAGCAGTTCCGATAGCCCGTGGTACAGCGTTGTTTTGACCTTTCTGGTCGTTTGCCTGGTGCCGGCCGTTTGCGAGGAATTTTTGTTCCGCGGCGCCATTTTAACCAATCTGCTCCCGTTCGGGCGCGTTAACGCCATTTTGATCAGCGCGCTGTTGTTCGGCCTGATGCACCAAAACTTTGCACAATTCTTTTACGCGTTTTGCGCGGGGATTGTGCTGGGGCTTGTTTACGAGCGCACGGGCAGTATTTGGAGCTGTATGATCCTGCATATGACAAACAATTTCTTTTCCACCTTTGAAACGGAATTTGCAAGCGCGTTCG
>CAMPBZ010000022.1 GCA_946641795.1 uncultured Clostridia bacterium | reverse complement strand
CAGGAGATTTTATAGCGGCGGATATTGACGCCATCCAAAAGGATTTCGCCCTTTTGAATATCGTAGTTGCGGCAAAGCAGTGCAAGAATGGTGGTCTTGCCCGACCCGGTCGCACCGACAAAGGCGATCGTTTCCCCCGCGTTGATATGGAAGGAAACATCCTGCAAAACCCATTCGTTTGGCACATAGGAGAACCAAACGTTGCGGAATTCGATCTCGCCGCGGATGTGTTCGGGGTCGATCGCATCCGGCTCGTCAACAATTTCGGGCTCCATTGCAAAAATTGCCTGGATCTTCTCGGCGGAAGCCAGCGCCGATTGCAGGCGGTTGAACTGCTCGGCCAGATTTTGGATGGGGTTAAAGAAGGTACCGATGAAGAAATAGAAGGTTACCACCGTTCCCGCGTTGATCTCTTTGCCGAAAAAGGTGACGCCTTTGATATAGCCGCGCGCGCCCAGATAGAGCAGGCAAAGCACCGAGGCGATATAAAACATATAAACGATGGGACGAAATACGGCAAACACCAAAATTTCGTCGCGCCGCGCTTTCCAAAGCTTTTGGTTCTTCCCTTCAAACTCCTTCTGCTTCTGCTTTTCGCGGTTGAAGATTTGAATGATCTTCATTCCCGAAAGGTGCTCGGAGAGATAGGTGTTGATCTCGGTGGTTCCGTCCTTTACCCGGCGATGCGCCCTTCTTGAAAACTTGCGGAAAACGAAGGAAACCAGCGCAATGAACGGCGAAACGCAAAGCACCATCAGGGCAAGCTCCACGTTGACAATAAACATTGCAACCGTTACGCCGAGAATGACAAAAAAGTTTTTGATGAGGTTGACCAGAATATTGGAAAACAGGCGCGAAATGGCCTCCGAATCGTTGGCAACGCGCGTTACCAGTTTTCCGACCGGGATGGAATTGAGCTGGGCGTGGGAAAGCCCTTCAATATGTTTGAAGGTATCCTCGCGGATCTGCGAAAGGATCTTTTGTCCCACTTTTTGCAAAATGACCATTTCCAGGTACAAACAAATTACCGAAACGGCCAGAATGCCGGCAAACACGGCCACGCGGCTGTAAAGCTGTGGCAAGGTAAACCCTTGCACACGCAAAACTTCCTCAATATCGCCGATCACGATCGGAGAAAGAACATCGTACGCCGTGGAGAGCAGCATAATGATCAAAACGCCCAAAAAGGTCTTCCAATGGGGCTTTGCGTAGTGGAGCATTTTGCGAATGATCTCCCGGTCGCTCATATGGCGCTCAAAACCGATGCCCGCTTTGTCCTCCCGAATGGTGAAATAGGCAACGATAAAAACGGCGGTGAGGAGCCCGATAAAAGCCCCGATTACAAGAAGCGGATACCACTCATACATTGTCAGTACCCTCCTTGCGTTCTTCTTCCATCGATTGCGCAACCACCATTTTTTGATAGGTCGGGCAGGTTTTCATCAGCTCCTCGTGCGAGCCCATTGCAACCACTTCGCCGTTATCGATCAAAAGGATGCGGTCCATATTTTCCACCGTGCTGATCCGGTGCGCGATCAGAATGGTCGTTTTCCCGCGCCGGGTTTTGTGCAGGTTTTCCAAAATCGTTTTTTCGGTGTTGACGTCAACGGCCGAAACCGAGTCGTCCAAAATAAGGATCGGCGCATTTTTCATCAGCGCACGCGCAATGGAAATGCGCTGTTTCTGCCCACCGGAAACGGTGACGCCGCGCTCGCCGAGAATGGTGTGGTATTGCTCGGAAAACTCGGAAATATTTCCGTCAACATCGGCAAGAACCGCCGCCGCGCGCACTTTTTCCTCGTCGTCGGAATCCGAGGCGAAGGAAATGTTGTTTTGAATGGTATCACTGAACAAAAAATTGTCCTGCGGAACGTAGGCCGCGTTTTCCCGAACCGTTTTAATGGGAATGGTGTTGACGTCCATCCCGTCCAAAAACAGCGTTCCCTCAGGCAAATTGAAGGTACGCAGGATCAGGTCGGCAATGGTCGTTTTCCCGGAGCCTGTCCGGCCGATAATACCAATGTTCTCCCCTGCGCGAATGTGGAACGACATATTTTTCAGCGCGTCGTAATCCGCTCCGGGATAGCGGAAAGTCAGGTTGCGGAACTCAATCTCCCCGTTCAGCGTTTGAATATCGTTGGAAACGGTTTCGGCGTCTTTCACGTCGATCGGCGCTTCCAAAAGCGCGCTGACCCGTTTGAGCGAGGCTTTTCCGCGCGCGAGCATTCCGATCAGCTCGGAAATTGCCATAAACGGCCAGACCACCGCGCTGAAATAGCCAATGAATTCCAGCAGTTGCCCAACGTTGAAGATGCCTTGATAAACCAGATAGCCGCCAAAGCCGAGAATGATACCGGTAACCGATTCCACAAACAGAAAGATGAGCGCTTCCAAAAGCGCCGCCGATTTGGTGAAATCGACGTTTGCCTCTTCGTTCTTTTTGTTCAGTTTGCGGAAGGCCAGCAGTTCCTTTGCCTCTTTTACAAAGGCTTTGATGACCGAAAGCCCCGAGAAATTCTCTTGGGAAAAATCCGAAATATCCGAGTAGGTTTGCTGGCGCCTATCCCACTTTTTCTCCATACTGATGCCGATCACGGTGGAAATAGCAAGCAGAATTGCCATTGGGATCATACAAAACAGGGTCAGCCAACCGTGCATACGCGCCATTTTGACAATGGAAATGGTCCCCTGAAAAACCGCGTCAAAGGACATTAAAATCCCCATATCCACGCATTCGGTAATGGTGTCCAGGTCGTTGGTGAACAGCGACATCAGATCGCCGACCTTGTTGACCTGATAGTACTGGTGGGAAAGGTCCTTGCAATGGTCAAACATTTTGCTCCGCAAGTCGCGCTCTACGCGGGTCCCTGTTCCAAACAGGCAAATGCGCCAGCAAAAGCGCCCTGTCATAACCACCAGAATAACCACGAGCAAAGGCAGACAAACGCGGTTCAGCAAAAACGGCATATCGAACGGCACGCTTTGCCCGTTGACCGTTCCGTAGCCGGTGTTCATCCCGTTGATGACCTCACGGTAAAGTTCGGGAACGATCAACGAGAAATAATCGACGATCAAAAGCGAAAGACAGCCGAAAAAGATCAGCGGAAAATATTTCAGATAGTATCGGTTGATATGTTTTCCAAACAGCAAACCGATCCTCACCTCTTTTCTGTAATCAAACGTACAATGGAAAATAGGATGCCCGGCACGAAAAGCCGATCAAACATCCTATTTCCTCTATTTTTTGGAAATCTGACTTTGAATTTTTTCAACCAGGAATGGCGCGGAGAGCCCCGCCGCATCCCAGATCGTTTCTCCGGCGGCCGGCATTACAAAGGCGTTTTCCAGCGCGATGATTTGCACCGAATGGCCGGAAAAATCCGAGCGCTCGCGCAAAGCGGCGGAAAGCTGCATCCCAAACCCGCCCGCTTTGATTTCCTCTTCCAAAAAGACGATATGGCAGGGCTTTTCGGGCAGGCGGCGCACCAACCGCTCGGCAGCCTCTGCACAGGGAGCGATCTGCTCCATCAGCAGGATGCGGACCGACAGGCCGCGTTCTTCCAGCGTTTGCTTGGCAAGCAGCGCCTCTTTTACAATGCGGCCGTGCGTTACGATCACAACATCGGGCGTATTCCCTTCGTCGTCCGCACGGATGTGATCCGGAGCCGGGGTCTCATCGGCATAAAACCGCTGGACAACTTCGGCGTCTTCTCTTCCGTTCGGGTAGCGGATCGCCACAGGCTGGCCGCAGGAAAAGGCCTCGTCCATACATTCGTAAAGCGCCTGGCGCGTGATGGGCGTATAGACGCGGAAATGTGGGATTTGCAAAAGGAAAGCAACGTCAAAAACGCCCGCGTGGGTAGGCCCGTCCCCGGGGTTCAGCCCGGCGCGATCCACAAAGCAGACCACCGGCAGGTTTTGCAGCGAAACATCGTGGATCAAGTTATCGTACGCGCGTTGCAAAAAGGTGGAATAAAGGGCGACTGCGGGTTTCATTCCGCTTGCGGCAAGGCCGGCCGCAAAGGTCACCGCGTGTTCCTCGGCAATTCCAACGTCATAAAATCTTCTCGGGTGCGCCTGCCGGAAGGTTTCCAGCCCTGTTCCGTCGGCCATTGCCGCGGTGATGGCGCAAATCTTCATATCGGCATCCGCCATTTGGGAAAGGCGGGCGCCCATTGCGGCCGAAAAAGTAGGCCCTTCCTGATTTTCCGCAGTTGCCGGCGACATTCCGTGGAAACGGTCCGGCGTTTGTTCGGCGGGCAAATAGCCCTTGCCCTTTTGCGTTTACGGGTGATTGATGCAGCTGGACTGGCTATCCTTCGCCTCGCGGAGCAGCCGCTCTACGATCTCCTCGCGGTTTCCGTCGGCCGGGCCCATATAGAAGAGGCCGAGATCCTCAAAAATGTTGCTCCCGTAAACGGCGTCCTTCATATTCCGCTTGAAGCGCAACATTCGTTTGAAGATCCATTTGCCGATAAACGGGATCCACCGGAAAAACCGGCCGATAAAATTTTTGGTTTTGATGTAGCCGTGGCTGGCGCGCAGTTTGGAAAGGCTTTTTGCAAATCTTCCCGTATTTTTGGAAATGGACATTTCGTTCTCATTCAGAATAATGATCAGGCGAAGGTCTCTTTTGCAGTTGTTGAGCGCCTCGTGGATCATACCGCCGGTATAGGCCCCGTCGCCGAGAACGCAAACGGTATAAGCGTCCGAATGGTTGAGCTGATCGGCCTCGGCAAATCCGAGCGCCGCCGAAAGCGAAGTGGAGCTATGCCCGGTTCCAAAGGCGTCGTGCTCGCTCTCCGCGCGTTTGGGAAAGCCGGAAATGCCGCCGCTTTGCCGGATGGTGGAAAAGGCCTCCCGCCGTCCGGTAATCAGTTTGTGAACATAGCACTGGTGTCCGACGTCAAAAATGATATGGTCTTTGGGCGAGTTAAAAACGCGGTGAATGGCCAGCGTCAGCTCCACAACGCCCAGGTTGGAGGCAAGATGGCCTCCGTTTTCCGAAATCTGCTCTACCAGATAACTGCGGATCTCCTTGCAAAGCGGTTGGATCTCCTTTGCCGGGAGCGCTTTCAGGTCGGCGGGAGAATTGACCTTGGAAAGCAATGGATATTCTGTTTCAAAGCCGTTTTTCTGCGCTTCCATATCATTCTCCTTCCTTCTTGATAAATCTCATTATATTGTATCATAAAATATGGGATTTGTCAATCGGTTCTTTTCCGGTTTCTTGCGGTTTTTCAAAATTGAAAAAAGCGAGATTTTGTAAGAAAAAACGAGATTTTCTTCCCTTTTTGCCGATTTTTCCGTCCCTTTTCTCGTTCTTTGACTTTCTTTGACTTTGACTTTCTTTGACCTTTGTGGTAAACTACGGTTGAAAGATCGGAAAAGGACAAAAAGGAGAAACGGATATGTTGACCGACGCGATTGCAAAAATGATTGAAGAAATGTTGAACGAGGCAAACGGAACGCTGGAATTACAGCGCAACGAGCTTGCCAACCGGCTTGGATGCGTTCCCAGCCAGATCAGCTATGTGATCTCTTCCCGCTTTACGCCCGAACGCGGATATGTAATTGAATCGCGGCGCGGCGGCGGCGGGTGCATTCGGATCGTGCGCAAGCAGATTGGCCGCAACGAATATTTGATGCACTTTTTCTGCGCTGTGGGAAACGAAATCAGCGAGGGCGAAACCTTTGCCTATTTGCGGAATTTGGCCGATCACGAGCTGATCAGCGCCCGCGAAATGCGGATGGCCGCGGCGGCAACCTCCGGCGCCGCCCTTTCGGAAATTGCGCCCGAACGGCGAAATGCGGTGCGCGCCTCCATTTTCAAACAAATTCTGCTCTCTTTTATGTACGTTTAGAAAACGAATTCCGCCGAAAAATCAAGCCGCACCGAAAATGCGACAGGTTTTGCGCGGGACGAGCATTATACTAACGGTAAACCAATTAAGAAAGGATGATGAACTATGCTTTGCGAAAAATGTAAGAAAAGAACGGCAACCGTTTTTTACAACGAAAATATCAACGGAAAAACGCGCTCCTATTCCCTTTGCGGAGAGTGCGCCGCCGAATTGCGCGAGAAAGGCGAGTTGCAGGATATTACCTCGATGATCGGCAGTTTTGCCGACCCGTTTTCCAGCCTTCATAACGATTTGTTCGGCAGTTTCTTCGGTATTCCCGCGCGGATTTCCGCCGGGAGCGACAAGGCCTGCCCCGAATGCGGAACCACCTTCCGGGAGATCACCAAAACCGGAAAAGTGGGCTGTCCCGCCTGCTATACCGCCTTTGCGGACGAGCTTTCGGGCCTGATCCAATCGGTCCACGGCACCACCGCGCACACCGGAAACGTACCGGCGCGCCACCGCGAGAAGAAAGAGCGAGCCGAAAAGCTTGCCGCCCTGAAAGCCGAACTGCAAACGGCCATTGAAAACGAAGAATACGAAAAAGCCGCTACTTTGCGCGACGAAATGCACAAGCTGGAAAGCGAAAACGGAAAGGAGACGATTTGATTATGGCTTGGTATAACGCAACCGGAAAAGCATCGGATACCGTCATCAGCTCTCGCGTTCGCCTGGCGCGCAACCTTGTAGGCTATCCCTTTGACGGAAAGCTGGATCCTTCCGCCGCAAACGAGATTATTGAAAAAGTAAGCGCGCCGCTGGAAGCCGCCGGATTTCGCAAGATCGTTTTTGCCGATATTTCGCCGATTATGGCAACTTCCTACGTGGAGCGCCACTATGTAAGCCCCGAATTTGCCACCAAAACCGCGCCGCGCGCCCTGCTCTTGCAGGAGAACGGCGGCATTGCCGTAATGGTGGGCGAGGAGGATCATTTGCGCATTCAAAGCATTCTTCCCGGCCTTTCGCTCAAAGAGGCGTACGAGAACGCCCGCCGCGTGGAAAAGCGCCTGGACGAGGATTTTGACTTTGCATACAGCGAACAGCTCGGCTACCTGACCCACTGCCCCACCAATCTGGGTACCGGTATGCGCGCCTCGGTGATGATGTTTCTGCCCGCGCTGACAGCCGGCGGATATATGGATTCGCTTGCCGCCCAGCTCTCCAAAATCGGGCTGACCGTGCGCGGCCTGTTCGGCGAAGGAAGCGGCGCCGCTGGTTGTATGTATCAAATTTCCAACCAGATCACGCTGGGACTTTCCGAAGAAGATATTTTGAAAAAGCTGAACGACGCCATTTCGCAGGTCAGCGACAGCGAGCGGAAACTGCGCTCGGAAATTACCGGCGAGGCGCTGGAACAGCTCACCGACCGCATTCGCCGTTCCGAGGGGATCCTGCGCTACGCTTACCGGATGTCCTCTTCCGAATTCTTAAAACTCTTTGCCGACGTTCGCTTCGGCATTGCGCTCGGCATTGTGACCGACATTACTTACGAACAGCTCGGTACCCTTTTGGTAGAGGCAATGCCGGCAACGCTGACGCTGGCCTGCGAGAACGCCCCGAAAACCGAGGCGGCAAGAGATCGCTGCCGCTGTCAAAAGATCCAGAATATTCTGAACCCTTCCGAGCAAAGTTAAACCACAGAAAGGTGTGATGTCTTATGACCAACCGCTTTACCCAAAAAGCACAAAACGTTTTGAATTATGCGCTCCGTGCCGCCTCGGCAATGGGGCACACCTATATCGGCTCCGAGCACCTGCTGCTTGGGCTTTTGGCCGAGGATTCGGGCGTTGCCGCGCATTACCTGACCGAGCGCGGCGCCAGCGCCGAAAAAATCAAGCGCGCGATCGAGGAAATGGCAGGCGTTGGCTCGCCTACGCCGCTTTCGGCCTCCGATATGACGCCGCGCACCAAAAAGATTATTGAAACTTCCCTTTACGCCTCGCAGGAGAACGGGCAGGATTACATTGGCACCGAGCATTTGCTGCTCGCCCTGCTGAATGAGGAGGATTGCGTTGCCGTGCGCCTTTTGGAAAGCCAGGGCGTTTCGCTGAACGATTTGCGCCAGGATCTGCTTGCCTTTCTCGGCTCTGCCGGTGCCGGCCGCGAGGAAAACGATCGCACTTCCCGCTTTGGAAGCGGGGATAACCGTTCCTCTGCCGCTTCCGAAGCGGCGCCGACCCTGAAAAGCTTTGGCCGGGATTTGACCGCGCTGGCAAAGGAAGGAAAAATTGACCCCGTGATCGGCCGGGAAAGCGAAACCGAACGGGTGATCCAAATCCTTTCCCGCCGCACCAAGAACAACCCCTGCCTGATCGGCGAGCCGGGCGTTGGCAAAACCGCCGTTGTGGAAGGCCTTGCCGAGCGGATCGTTGCCGGAAACGTGCCCGAAAATCTGCGCTCCAAAAGCATTATCACGCTGGATATTGCCGCGATGATCGCCGGGGCAAAATACCGCGGCGAATTTGAAGAGCGCTTCAAGAGCGTGATGGAAGAAGTGCGCAAAAATCCCGATCTGATCCTCTTTATTGATGAGATCCATACCCTGATCGGCGCAGGCGCCGCCGAGGGCGCCGTGGACGCGGCAAACATCATTAAACCCGCGCTGGCAAGGGGCGAAATGCAGGTCATTGGCGCCACCACCATTGCCGAATACCGCAAACACATCGAAAAGGACGCCGCGCTGGAACGCCGGTTCCAGTCGGTCATGGTCGGTGAGCCGAGCCGCGAAGAGGCCGTTCAGATTTTGAAAGGTCTGCGCGACAAATACGAGGCGCACCACAAGCTGAAAATCTCCGACGGAGCGATCGAGGCGGCGGTCAACCTTTCCGCTCGCTACATTCCCGACCGTTTTCTGCCGGATAAAGCCATTGACCTGATTGACGAGGCGGCCTCCCGCCTGCGCATCTCGGCACACACCTCCCCTACCGAGCTGAAAGACCTGGAACAAAAGCTGCAAGCGCTCTCCCACGAAAAAGAGGAAGCCATTTCGGCGCAGGATTTTGAACGTGCGGCGCATTTGCGCGACGAGGAGCAAAAGCTGAAAGCCGACTACGACGCCAAAAAAGGCGAGTGGGAGCGCACCAAAGCCGACAAAGACCTTTCGGTTAGCGAGGCCGATATTGCCGATATTGTAACGCAATGGACCGGCATTCCGGTCAACCGCCTGCTGGAAGAGGAAAGCGAAAAGCTTTTGCATCTGGACGAGCTGTTGAAAGCGCGCGTGATCGGTCAGGACGCCGCCGTTACCGCCGTCAGCCGGGCGATCCGCCGCGGCAGAATGGGACTGAAAGACCCGCGCCGCCCGGTTGGTTCCTTCATTTTTTTGGGGCCTACCGGCATTGGCAAGACCGAGCTTGCAAAAGCGCTTGCCGAGGTGATGTTCGGCGACCGTTCGGCAATGATCCGGCTGGATATGTCCGAATATATGGAAAAGCACAGCGTTTCCAAGCTGATCGGCTCCCCTCCCGGCTACGTTGGCTACGAGGAAGGCGGACAGCTGACCGAGCGGATCCGCCGCCGCCCCTATTCGGTGGTGCTGTTTGACGAAATCGAAAAGGCGCACCCGGACGTTTTCAATATTTTGTTGCAGGTGTTGGAGGACGGCGTTTTGACCGACTCGCAAGGCCGGCACGTGGATTTTCGCAACACCATTCTGATTTTGACCTCCAACGTTGGCGCTTCGGAGCTTGCGGGGGCAAAATCGCTGGGCTTTACCTCCGGCAACGAGAGCGAAAACGATGAAAAGATCCGCCGCGACCGTATGATGAGCGCGCTGAAAAGCACCTTCCGGCCCGAATTTTTGAACCGGATCGACGATATTATCATTTTCAACAGCCTGGGCAAAGAGGATATTGAAGCCATTGCCCTGTTGATGCTGGAAGATGTGGTAAAACGGATCGAGGAGCTTGGCATTCACATTCGGTTTGACGCCAGCGTTCCCGAACTGCTTGCAAAAGAGGGCTTTGACCCTGCCTACGGCGCCCGTCCGCTGCGCCGCGCCGTGGTTCGCTTGGTGGAGGACGCGGTTTCCACCGAAATTCTGGAAGGCCGCATTCACGCCGGCGACTCGATTGCCGCCCGCGCCGAAGACGGCAAGCTGATCTTTACAAAAGAATAAACAAAAAGCCCCTTCCGCTCATATCCTGTCAATACAAAACAGGATTGCGGAAGGGGGATTTTTATGCAAACTTTGGGGTATTATAACGGAGAAATTGCCGAGCTGGATCGGCTGGCCATTCCCGTGCTGGATCGCGCCTGCTACTTTGGAGACGGGGTCTATGACGTTACTTATAGCAGAAAGTACCGCGTTTTTGCTATGGAAGAGCATCTTTGCAAGCTCTTTCAAAGTGCCGGAGCCGTTGGCATTCGCCCGCGCATTTCGCAAAAAGAGCTTTGCGCGCTGCTCTGCTCCCTTTTGCGGCGAATGCACACCGGCGAGAACCGCATTTATATTCAGTTTTCGCGCGGGACCGGTACGAGAAATCATACCTTTCCGAAGGACGCAAAGCCCAATCTTTTGATTATGATAGAGCCGGCCTCCCTGCGCGATCCCTACAAGCCGATGAAGTGCATTACCCGCCCCGACACGCGCTTTTATCACTGCAATGTCAAATCGCTCAACCTTTTGCCCAACGTGCTGGCAAGCGAGGCGGCGGCGCGTTCGGGTGCCGACGAATGTATTTTGCACCGCGGCGAGACCGTTACCGAATGCGCGCATTCCAACCTTTTTCTTTTTCAAGGGGGCAAAATGGCTACCCACCCGGCCGACGAGCAAATCTACGCCGGAACCGGCCGGGCGCACTTGATGGAGCTTTGCCGCGCGGTCGGGATCCCGGTGGAGGAGCGTGCCTTTTCCCTTTCGGAATTGAAAAAAGCCGACGAGATTTTGGTCACGTCGGCTTCGGTCCTCTGCGCGCCGGTGCTGGAACTGAACGGCGTTCCGGTTGGCGGAAAGGCGCCCGGAACCGTTCGCGCCCTGCAAGACGCGCTTTTGAAACAATTTTACGATGAAACAAGCCTATAACGGTTACGCCGTGTGCGTTTCGTTATAGGCGGCGCGAACGGCTTTTGCAAGCTGATCGGCGCAGGAAGTGGGGCGCGGGCCGCAGGTGTTGCCCAAAAGATATTGCTCGATCTTTTCCACCGTCCAGCCGTTCACCAGTTTGGCAATGGCTTTCAGGTTGCCGTTGCAACCACCCAAAAACACGATGTTTGTGATCACGTCGTCGTTAATATCAAAGCTGATCTTGCTGGAACAGGTCATTTGCGTTTTGTATTCGTAGCGCATTTTCGTTCTCCTTTGCTTGAAAATGAAGGGGCGGC
>CAMPBZ010000021.1 GCA_946641795.1 uncultured Clostridia bacterium | reverse complement strand
CCTGCTCCGCGCAAAGCGGAACAGGGCGCTTTTTTATTTATTTTAAGATCACGTTTTCCGCGCCGAGAAGATCGCGGAACTGGGCAAGCAGGTAATCGCTCAAAGCAATGCCCGGATGTTCAAAATCGTACTGCTTGGTCGAGCTGTCGTAAAAGACGACCGGGAACCCGCCCTCAAAAATTTGGGTCAGGTTTTCGGCTTTGCGGTACTGCTCGCATTCCTGATCCGGCACGCGCAAAAACAGGCGCTTGGGGCGCTGTGGCGGCGCGGCTTTTTGGGGTTGCGGCACGGTTTTTTCAACAACAGGTGCCTGCGAAGCGGCCGGCGGCTCCTGGAATTTGGCGTTTTCGATCAGTTCTTCCATTGAGGCGACCAGCAGTTTGGGAGCTTCCTCCTCCCGCACCGAAAGCGCACCGGAAACGAACACGGCGCGATCCTTTTGCAAGAGCGGCGAAATGGCGGCAAAGACCGAAGCGAAGGCCACGCACTCCATTTCGGCATACTGATCCTCCACGGTAAAGAAGGCCATCCGCTCGCCGTTCCGGGCGCTCTTGACCGAAATTGCCGTAATGATACCGGCAATGCGGATGCGCGAACGGTCGGGCAGTTGGTTTTCGCCCGAAACGAATTTGGAAATGGGGTCGGGCGAAAAGACGGCCAAATGGCGCGAAAAGCTCTCCATCAGCGAGCCGGAAAAGAACATTCCGGCAACCTCGCGCTCCATCATCAGCTTTTCCCGAACGGTCAGGTCGGGCAGGGGCGGGTAGGAAAACGCGGGCGCTTCCCCGGCGCCGCCGGGCATTGAAAACATATCAAGCTGGCCGGAAAGGTTGTTCTTCCCTTTTTCGGCCGCCTGATCCAAAAGCGTCTCGTAAACCGCCAAAAGCCGACTGCGGTAAACGCCCAGGCGGTCAAAGGTTCCCGCCTTGATGAGCGACTCCACCATACGGCGGTTGAGGTCACCCGTGGGCATCCGGTTGACAAAATCCTCAAACGAGGCGAATTTGCCATTCTGGCGCTCGGCAAAAATATGGTTGAGGAACTGCTCGCCCACATTTTTAATGGCCAGCAGACCGAAGCGGATGTTTTCCCTGTCCACCGAAAAATCGGCGCGGCTCTCGTTGATGTCGGGCGGCAGAACGCGAATGCCGCGCGCCGAGCACTCGGAAATATACTCGGCAATTTTTGACTGACTGCCCAGAACGCTCGTCATCAGCGCGCACAGATACTCGCGCGGAAAATGCTGTTTGAGGTAGGCGGTGCGGTAGGAAATAACGGCGTAGGCGGCGGCGTGGGATTTGTTAAAGGCGTAGTTTGCAAAGCTTTCCATATCGCCAAAAAGTTTTTCCGCCGCGGCAGGATCGATCCCCCGCTCTTTCGCCCCGGCAACAAAGGTCTCCCGCTCGGCAAGCAGAACGCTTGCTTTTTTCTTGGACATTGCGCGGCGCACCACGTCGGCGTGGCCGAAGGTGTAGCCCGCCAGCTCGCGGAAAACGCTCATCACCTGCTCCTGGTAAACGATAACGCCGTAAGTGGAGGAGAGGATGGGTTCCAGTTCGCGAACGGCATAGTGCACCTTTTCGGGGTGGTGCCTTCCCTCAATGAATTGCGGAATAAACTCCATCGGCCCCGGACGGTACAGCGCAATGGCGGCAATAATATCCTCAAACTTTTCGGGGCAAAGAGAGGTCAACATTTTCTGCATTCCGGCCGATTCCAGCTGGAACACCCCGCCGGTTTTGCCGGAGGAGATCAGCCGGTAGGTGTCGGCATCGTCCATCGGCAGGGTTTCCAAATCAAAGTCCGGTACGCTCTCGCGGATCATTCGCTCGGCATCGTGCAGAATGGTCAGGTAGCGGAGCGCAAGAAAATCGAATTTCAACAGCCCCAGGTGGGCAATGGTATCCATATCGAACTGGGTGACGACCGTGCCGTTGCTGACGGCAAGGGGCACGTAATGCGCCACGGGCTGATCGGTAATGACCACGCCGGCGGCGTGAATGGAAATGTTGCGCGGCATTCCTTCCAGCGCCATTGCCGTATCCACCAGGCGGCGAACCGCCTGCGAATTTTGGTAAAGCTCCTGCAAATCTTTCCTTTTCAGGGCGTCGGCAATGGTAATGTTCAATTCCTGCGGCACCGCTTTGGCAACCACGTCCACGTCGGCGTAGGCCATTCCCAGGGCGCGGCCCACATCGCGGATGGCGGCGCGCGCCGCAAGCGTTCCGAAGGTGACGATTTGCGAGACGTGATCCTTCCCGTACCGCTCGGCAACGTAATCGATGACTTCGTCGCGGCGGTTGTAGCAAAAGTCCATATCAATATCCGGCATACTGACGCGCTCGGGGTTGAGAAACCGCTCGAACAGAAGGTCATACCGGAGCGGATCCACATCGGTAATGCCCAGCGAAAAAGCAACCAGGCTCCCCGCGCCCGAACCGCGCCCCGGCCCCACCGGAATATCCTTGGAGCGCGCAAAGGAAACATAGTCCTGCACAATGAGAAAATAATCGGCATAGCCCATTTGGTTGATGACCGAAAGCTCGTAATCCAGCCGCTCGCGGTATTCCTTTTCGGAATGCAGATCGAACGTGATCCTGCCGCTTGCCACCCGCCCGTCAAAACCGCGCAGGGCAAGGTCGCGCAGATAGGCCTCGGCGCTCATTGCCGCGGGGAGCGGGAATTTTGGCAGATAGGTGGTGTTAAAATCAAACTCCACCTCGCAACGGTCGGCAATCCCTACGGTGTTTTCCAGCGCCTCGGGATAAGCGCCCAGCACCGCCGCCATCTCCTCCTCGGTTTTCAGGTAAAACTCGTCGGTGGCAAAGGCGTCGGGGCGGCCGGCATCTACCGTGGTGTTGGTTTGAATGCACATCAGTACCGCCTGGGTGTCGGCATCGCGCCGGCGCAGGTAGTGGCAATCGTTGGTAGCCACCAGCGGCAGGCCGCACTTTTTGGCAAGTTCGGCCAGCATTGGCACCATCTGCTTTTGCTCGGGCAGATTGTGATTTTGCAGTTCAATATAAAAATGATCTTTTCCAAACAGCTCGGCATAACGAACAGCCGTTTTTTCGGCCTCGGCAAAGTCGCCTTTGGCAAGCAGTTTGGGAATTCTGCCGCCCAGGCAGGCCGAAAGCGCGATCAGCCCTTCGGAATGCTTGCGGAGCAGTTCTTCGTCCACGCGCGGCTTGTTGTAAAAGCCCTCGGTAAAGGAGAGCGACACCATTTCGCAAAGGTTGCGGTAGCCGGTCTGGTTTTCGCAAAGGAGCACCAGGTGGTCGGCATACCCCTCGCCGGTGTTGGTTTTGGAAAAGCGCGACCCGGTTGCAACATAGACCTCGCACCCGATGATGGGCTTGACCCCCGCGGCACGGCAGGCCTGCCAAAAAGCAACGGCACCGTACATTGCGCCGTGGTCGGTAATGGCAACGGCGGTTTGTCCGGCTTCCTTGACGCGCTTCGGGATCTCCGAAATGCGGCAGGCGCCGTCCAGCAGACTATATTCACTGTGCAAATGCAGATGGACAAATCCCATCGGTCGCGCTCCTTTCGTTTTTTGTATTTTTTATTCCGCCGCGTCGATGATCCGGCGCAGGCGGTGGTTCAGCCCCGATTTGGTGATGGGCGGATTGTGCAAGAGGGCAAGCTCGTCCAGCGAGGAATCGGGATTTTCCAGCCGCAGCCGCGCGGTTTCGCGCAGTTCTTCCGAAAGGTTTCCCAATTTTCCGGTTTCTTGCAGGCGCGTAATGGCCGCGACCTGCCGCGCCGAGGCTGAAACGGTGCGTTCCAGGTTGCGCGTTTCACAGTTGGTCATCCGGTTTTCGTAACTGCGAATGTCGTGCAGAATGCGCGTGTTCATCATTTCAAAGGTCTGGTGCTGGGCGCCCATCAAGGTCAGCAGGTCTTCCACCGAAGTCGCTTTTTTGAAATAAAAGCCGACGCGACCGCGGCGCGCCACACGCCCGGCAGGGTATCCGATCGAGACGAAAAACGCCGCAACGACGGTTTGACAGGCAGACGGGACGAGAAATTCCATATGGATGGCCTTTTGCAGATCGTTCATAGTTCCCGCCGAGAGGAACAGCCCGCGCAAAAACGCCGCGTTGCATTCCTCGCACCGGCCGCCGAAAACTTCGGCAAGGTCGGTCACCTCGGGCGCTTGCAAATGCTCCGAAAGGCGCCGGAAGGCGGGGGAAGCGAACAAAACTTCCTCATAATATTTGCCGCAAAGCCCTACGCGCCGGCGCGCAGGCTCCTTGGAGAACTGAATGCGCAACTGCTCGGCGGCAAAATCGGCGGTGGCGGCATCGCGGAAGCGCGTGACCAGCCCGCCCTTTCCGCCCGGCTCCGGAAAAGCGGCAAGAAAAAGCCCACAAATCAAGCACCGGCGGCAACAATTTTTTTTCACGGGCACCTGCAAAAGATCGGCGCGCACCGCATCGGCAAACGACATGGCTTTTCCCTCCTTATTTTTCCGATTTTTTGATGAAAAAACATCGATTTTCGCATATACGGTCTTCAAATTTCGCCCAAAACGCGAATTTCGGGTTCCAATAAAATTCCGGTGGCTTCCAGCACGATTTTTCGGATCCGGTCGATCAGTTCGACCACGTCCTTTGCCGTTGCGTTCCCCCGGTTGACGAGGAACCCCGCGTGCTTTTCGGAAACGGCGGCGCCGCCGACCGAAAATCCTTTCAGGCCGCAACGGTCGATCAGCGCGGCGGCAGTATTCCCCTCCGGGCGCTTGAAGGCGCTCCCGGCGCTCGGCTCGCCGAGCGGCTGCTTTTCGCGGCGCAGGGTCAAGTTTTGCACCATTCTTTGCCGGATCTCGTCGCGATCCCCCGCCTGCAAGCGAATGCGGGCGCGCAGGACGATTTTTTCGGGTTCCGAAAGGTACCTGCTGGTGCGGTAGCCGAATTGATGTCCGCCGCCCGAAAAACTGCCGCGGGTATCGGTTTGCGCATTGTAATATTCGGTTTCGGCAACGATTTGCGCCATCTCGCCGCCGTGCGCTCCGGCGTTCATACAAACCGCGCCCCCGACCGTTCCCGGAATGCCGCAGGCAAATTCCAGCCCCGAAAGGCCGCGTGCGGCGGCGCGGCGGGAAAGCGCCGGCAACAGGGCGCCGCAATCGGCGAAAAAGCCGTCGGCTTCGTCGGCTATGCGGTTGATTTTTTTGGTAAACAGAACGGCGCCGCGCACCCCGGCGTCGGCAAAGAGCAAATTGCTCCCGTTTCCAACGACGAAAAGCGGAATTCCCCCGGCGCGGCAAATGCGAACGGCGCAGATCAGCTCCTCCGCCGTTTGCGGGAAAATGGCAAGGTCGGCGCTGCCGCCGATGCGAAAGGTAGAAAACCCCGCCAGCGGACAGGCTTTGCGAAACGGGATGTTTGCCCTGGCCAATTCCCTTTCCGGAAAGGTCACCGCCTCCACCCCCGTTCGCTTTGCTGTTTACTATTATTATACTCGCAACCCGCCGGAATTGCAATAGCATTTTTTCGGAACTCTTTTTTGTTTTTTGCCGAAAATTCCCTTTTTGCCCTTGCAAACGGAAAAAAATAGTGTATAATATAAGTTAGATTATTATGGGCGAAAAGCGGAACGGAGGTGCTTGCAATGGTGATCATCGGTTTGACCGGCCCGACCGGCGCGGGAAAAAGCACCGTTCGGGAGCTGTTTGCCACTTACGGCGTTCCCGGTATTGACGCCGACGCCGTTTACAGCGAGCTGATCGCTCCACCTTCCCCCTGCCTTGCCGAGTTGACCCGCATTTTCGGGACCTCGATCCTGCTTCCCGACGGATCGCTCGACCGCAAAGCGCTTGGCAAAAAGGTGTTTTCCAATTCCCAGTCGCGCGCAATGCTCAACGCGGTCACCCACCGGTATGTGATGCAGGAGATCCGCCGGAGGCTTGCCGATTTGGAAAAGGCCGGCGTTCCCGCCGTGGTGCTGGACGCGCCCCAGCTTTTTGAGGCCGGTGCCGAGAAGGATTGCACCGCCATTGTTGCCGTACTGGCCGACCCGGACTCCCGATTGCTGCGCGTAACAAAGCGCGACGGGCGCTCCAAAGAGGAGATCCTGTTGCGGATGGAAGCGCAGTTAAAAGAGGATTTTTTCCGTTCCAACGCCGATTACGTTTTGGAAAACAACGGCGCGCTTGCCGATCTTGTCCCCGGCGTGGAGCACATTCTGCAAGCCCTGCAAATCCCCTTTGTTTCCCAACTGGCTTAACTGGTTTTGAAAAATTACGAAATAGAAAAGGAGAACCACGATGTCCGAGAACAATTACGACGCACTGCGTTACAAGAAAAAGACCGTTTACGAAAAGGCGGGCGACGAGATCGTTGAAAAAGCCTACGATTACGCAAAGCGCTATATGCGCTTTTTAGACGCCTCCAAAACCGAGCGCGAGGCGGTTGCCGAGAGCGTTCGCATTGCCGAGGCCGCCGGCTACCGCGCCTGGAATTTCGGCCAGCCGATGCAAGCGGGCGACAAACTTTACTATAACAACCGCGGCAAAAACCTGTTCCTGTTCCGCATTGGCACCGAGCCGATCGATTGCGGCATTCGCATTACCGGCGCGCATATCGATTCCCCGCGCCTGGACCTGAAACAGAACCCTGTTTTTGAAGACCACGACCTTTGCTACCTGAAAACGCATTACTACGGCGGCATTCGCAAATATCAATGGCTGGCAATGCCTCTGGCGCTTCACGGCGTGGTGGTTAAGGAAAGCGGCGAGGTCGTCAACATTGTCATTGGTGAGAACGAGGACGACCCGGTGATGTATATTACCGACCTGCTCCCGCACCTGGCGCAAAACGAGGTCACCAAAACCGTTTCGCAGGCCTTTGTGGGCGAAAAGCTGAACATTCTGGTGGGCAGCCGGCCGCTGGATTGCGACGAGAACAACTCGGCAAAACTGACCGTGCTGAACTATTTGCATAAGACCTATGGCATTACCGAAGAAGATCTGCAATCGGCCGAGCTTTCCATCGTTCCCGCCGGGCGGGCGCGCGACCTGGGCTTTGACCGCTCGATGATTTGCGGTTACGGTCACGACGACCGCTGCTGCGCATATCCTTCGCTGACGGCGATGATCGACGCCGACGAAAAGCTCCATACCACGATGTGCACGCTGGTGGATAAGGAAGAAACCGGTTCGGACGGCGTTACCGGCGCACAGTCCAGCATTACCGTGGATCTGATCGACGAGATCGCGCGCGCAATGGGCGGCAATCCCGCAACCGTTCGCGCCAACTCCAAATGTCTTTCCAGCGATGTTGCCGCCATTTTTGACCCCGCGTTCAGCGACGTTTTTGAGGAGCGCAACGCCGCCCTTCTGGGCTGCGGTGTGGCAATGTGCAAATTCACCGGCGCGCGCGGCAAATCCGGCACGTCGGACGCTTCGGCCGAGCTGGTTGCCTGGGTGCGCCGTTGCCTGAACGAGGCAGGCGTGGTATGGCAGACCTGCGAGCTTGGCAAGGTGGACCTTGGCGGCGGCGGAACCATTGCAAAATATATGGCCAACCAAAATATTGACACCATCGACCTGGGCGTTGGCGTCCTCTCGATGCACGCGCCCTACGAGGTGATTGCAAAGGTTGACCTGTACGAGGCTTACCGCGCCTTCCACGCATTCTACCGTTTCTGATTTTTCAATGACAGACAAGTTTATGGCGCAGCTTGCCGGCGCAAAAGAACGTTTTTTGCAGGTGGAGGCCTCGCTCTCCGACCCCGTCGTTCTCACCGACCCGGCAAAGTATGCCGCCGCAATGAAAGAATACCGCCGGCTCTCCCCGCTTGCGGAAAAAGCGATTGCCTTTGAGCGCGCAAAAGCCGCGGCGGACGATGCCCTTCGCCTGTTGGAGGAAACGACCGACGCCGAGTTGAAAGAGCTTGCGAACGCCGAGCTGAAAGAGGCGCGCGCCGGAATGGAAACGCTGGAACGGGAGATTACCCTTCTGCTTTTGCCGCGCGACCCGAACGATGAAAAGAACGTTTTGGTAGAGATCCGCGCGGGGGCGGGCGGCGAAGAAGCCGCGCTGTTTGCCGCCGACCTTTACCGGATGTACTGTATGTTTGCCGCGGCAAACGGCTATCAGACCTCGATGATGAGCTCCACCCCCACAGAGCTGGGCGGGTTTCGCGCCGTCGTCTTTTTGGTGGAGGGTGCGGGAGCTTATTCCCGCCTGCGTTTTGAAAGCGGCGTGCACCGCGTCCAGCGCGTGCCGACCACCGAGTCGCAGGGGCGCATTCAAACCTCTACCGCAACGGTTGCCGTTTTGCCGGAAGCCGACGAGGTGGAAGTGGAGATCAACCCTTCCGACCTGATTTTTGAATCCTGCAAATCCAGCGGCGCTGGCGGCCAGCACATCAACAAGACCGAATCGGCCGTGCGCCTGACCCACAAGCCCACCGGGATCGTTGTGGAATGCCAGCAGGAGCGCAGCCAGTTTAAAAACAAGGATAAAGCCCTGCAAATGCTCCGCACCATTCTTTACGACCGCGAAAAACGCGAGCATGACGAAAAGATCGCCTCCGACCGGCGCGAGCAGGTCGGCACCGGCGACCGGAGCGAGAAAATTCGCACCTACAACTTTCCGCAAAACCGCGTAACCGACCACCGCATCGGTCTTTCGCTCCACTCGCTGGACGCTTTTTTGAACGGGCGGATCGACGCGATGATCGACGCGCTTGCCGTTGCCGAAGCAACGAAAAAAATGACCGAAAACAACTGATTTTGATTGAGGTATTTTGATTTGAACACCCAAATCATTTCCATTTCCGACCCTGCAAAGCAAACCGCCGAGCTTGCCCGCGCCGCCGAGATCCTGCGCGCGGGCGGCCTGGTGGCCTTTCCGACCGAAACGGTCTATGGCCTTGGGGGAAACGGAACCGACGACGGCGCGGCAAAAAAGATTTACGCCGCCAAGGGCCGCCCCTCGGACAATCCTTTGATCATTCATATTGCCGCGCCGGAGGACGCCGACCGCTACGCCGTGGTCAACAATACCTACCGCCGCCTGGCAAGCGCTTTTATGCCGGGGCCGCTGACGGTGATCCTGCCGCGGCGGGAGATCATTCCCCGCTCGGTAACCGGCGGGCTGGATACCGTTGCCGTCCGCTGTCCTTCGCACCCGGTAGCGCACGCGCTGATCGCGCTTGCCGGCATTCCCATTGCGGCGCCCTCGGCAAATCTTTCGGGCAAACCATCGCCCACCTGCGCCGCCCACGTCATTGCCGATCTTTCCGGCCGCGTGGATATGATTTTGGACGGTGGGGATTGCGAGATCGGGCTGGAATCCACCATTGTCAAGGTGGAGGGGGATGACGAAATCACCCTGCTCCGCCCCGGCGGCATTACCTACGACGCACTTTGTATGGTCATTCCCAACGTTCATATCGCCCCGGCTGTCACCCACGCGCTTGCCGAAAACGAGCGCCCGCTCTCCCCGGGTATGAAATACCGCCACTACGCGCCCAGCACCCCGGTCGTTCTCCTTGCGGGCGACAGCGCGGACGTGACCGCTTTTCTGGCGGCCGAGCAGGCGGCAAAAAAATGCGCAATTCTCTGCTACAACGAGGAGCTCTCTCTCCTGCGCCCCGAACGGCTGTTCCCTGTGGGCGCGCGCGACGATCTTGCCGCGCAGGCGCAATCGCTCTTCCGGCTGTTGCGGCAGGCCGACGGCGAGGGCGCCGACGTGATCTATGCGCATCTCCCGCCGCAAACCGGACTGGGGCTTGCGCTTTACAACCGGATGATCCGCGCCGCGGCGCACACGGTAAAAGAAATTCGCCACCATTGATACAGAGTTCATAAGAAAGGAACCCCGCAAAAATCTATGGCAAAAAAGAAAAAACAAGTTAAGGAAATCACCTATGCTCCGGTGGTCTATCAACCCATCACCGAAACCATAGAGAAAAACTATATGCCCTACGTGATGAGCGTGATCGTCTCCCGCGCGATCCCGGAGATCGACGGTCTGAAACCCGCGCACCGCAAACTGCTTTATACAATGTACCGTATGGGGCTTTTGACCGGCGCCCGCACCAAAAGCGCCAACATCGTTGGGCAAACAATGAAGCTCAACCCCCACGGCGACGCCTCCATTTACGAAACAATGGTGCGCCTGACTCGCGGCAACGCAACGCTTTTGCACCCGCTGGTGGATTCCAAGGGTTCGTTTGGCAAGCAGTACTCCTCCGAAATGAAGTACGCCGCCTCGCGTTACACCGAATGCAAGCTCGACCCCATTTGCGCCGAGCTGTTTGAAGGGATTGACAAAAACGCGGTGGATATGGTGGACAACTACGACGCCACGCTGAAAGAGCCCGTCCTGCTCCCCACCACCTTCCCCAACGTGCTGGTCATGCCCAATATGGGCATTGCCGTTGGTATGGCCTCCAACATTTGCTCCTTCAACCTTGCCGAAATTTGCGACGGCACCATTGCCCTTTTGCGCAAGCCCAACCTTTCGGTGGAAAAAATGATGGAGCTTGTCAAAGCGCCCGATTTTTCGGGCGGCGGCGCCATTCTTTACGACGAGGAGCAGATCCGCCAGATCTACGAGACCGGACAGGGCTCGGTCAAACTGCGGGCGCGCTACGTTTACGATAAGGACGCCAACTGCATTGAAATTACCGAAATTCCCTATTCCACCACCATTGAGCTGATCCTTTCCAAGCTCTCCACGCTTTACAAGGAAAAAAAGCTCAAAGAGGTACGCGATTTCCGCGACGAGATCGACCTGAACGGCTTTAAGCTGACGCTGGATCTGGAACGCGGCGTTGACCCCGACAAGCTGATGACCAAGCTCTTCAAGCTCACCCCGCTGGAAGACAGCTTTAAGTGCAACTTTAACATTCTGATCGACTCGGTGCCGCGCACAATGGGCATTATCGAAATTCTGACCGAGTGGATCCGCTTCCGGCTGGAATGCCTGCGCCGCGAGCTGACCTTTGACCTGGAAAAGAAAAAGGATAAGCTCCACCTGCTCCTGGCGCTGGGACAGATCCTTTTGGACATTGACAAGGCCATTCACATCATCCGGAAGACCGAAAAGGACGCCGACGTTGTGCCAAACCTGATGAAGGGCTTTGACATTGACGAAAAACAGGCCGCCTACATTGCCGACATCAAGCTGCGCAACATCAACCGCGAGTATATTTTGAACCGCATTTCCGAGATCAAATCCTTGCAGGAGGAGATCGACGATATGGAGGAAACGCTGAAAGACGAGTTGAAGCAGAAAGCGCTGATCATTGAGCAGTTGACGGCGATTAAAAAGAAGTACGGCCAGCCCCGCCGCTCACTCATCGTTCATGCCTCCACGGTTATGGAATACCACGAGGAAGAGCATATTGAAAATTACAGCGCCCGCTTCGTGCTGACACGGGAGGGATATTTCAAAAAAATCACCTTCCGCTCTCTGCAGGGCAACGACGAGCAGAAATGCAAGGAAGGCGACGAAGTGCTCTTGGTGATGGACGGCGAAAACCGCGACGATTTGATTTTTGTAACCGATCAGGCACAGCTCTACCGCGCCAAAGCAAACGACTTTGACACCACAAAGGCCTCCGCCCTGGGCGATTATCT
>CAMPBZ010000020.1 GCA_946641795.1 uncultured Clostridia bacterium | reverse complement strand
CCATTACGCAAGCCGGAATGGTAGCCAGGAAGGTTACGAACGGAGCGATGAAAGCGGAGATGATTGCCATAAAGGCGGTTACGGTAATGGTGCAAACCGCGGCGTTACCGGAGATTGCCACGCAACCGATGGACTCGCCGTAGGTGGTGTTCGGGCAGCCGCCGAAGAACGCGCCGGCCATCGAGCCAACGCCGTCACCGAGCAGGGTGTTGGAAAGTCCGGGATCTTCCAAAAGATCCTTTTCGATGATGGAGGAGATGTTCTTGTGGTCGGCAAGGTGTTCTGCGAATACCACGAAAGCAACCGGAACATAGGCAACGGCAACCGTGCCGATGTAGGCGGGCGTCAGATCACCAAATCCCTTAAATGCTTTCAGGAAGGTGAAATCGGGAACCCATTGCATATTTTTGAAGAGGTCGAAGTTGATCAGCATCAGCGTATCGTTTTTGGTTGCAATGCCGATGACGGTAAAGATGGTAGCAACGATGTAGCCGGCAAGAATACCGAGAATGAAGGGGATCATCTTCATCATCTTTTTGCCGAAGACCGAGCAGATCATAACGGTAAACAGGGTAACCAGCGCGCAAACCAGGCACAAGCCGCCTTTTGCGGTCATTGTCCAGGAGCTTCCGCCGTTTACAACGGCACCGATGGAACCGCCTACTGCGTCGTTGATGGCGTTACCGGCAAGCGAAAGACCGATGATGGCAACCGTGGGGCCGACAACTACTGCGGGCATCAGCTTTTTGATCCAGTTGACACCGGCAACCTTGGTAATGAGAGCAATGATTACATAAACAAGACCTGCAAAAATTGCACCGAAGAGCAAGCCGAGGTAGCCGACTTCCATAGAAGCGGCGCCTGCGAACGCTGCAAACATCGAGCCGAGGAATGCGAAAGAGGAACCGAGGAATACCGGGCTCTTAAAGCGGGTGAACAGTTGGTAAACCAGAGTGCCTACGCCGGCACCGAACAGGGCGGCGGACTGGGACATTCCGTTACCGACGATTGCGGGGACGGCGATGGTTGCGGCAAGGATGGCAAGCAGCTGTTGGAAAGCAAACAGCAATACTTTGCCGTATCCAATGTCGCGCGGCTTTGCGTTGACATTGTAAGCGAGTTTCATATTCTTCCTCCCGGAATAATAAATTTATCAAAACGGCTCGTTTGCAACCGTTAAGACCGTAAAAAAGAGAAAACACCGCCAAGGTTCCTTCATATCAAAGAAAAACCCCGACAGTGCGCACAGTGGACGCCGCAAAATTCCAATTTCCCCGCGGCATCATATTCAATTCATATTCCACCAACGCATCTGCCGTTTGTGTTTCCCGGTTTTCGGAATATTCTTCCTCAACCGTTTTTAAGTATATCCTTTTTTTGCCGAAAAGTCAAGCCCTATTTTTCATTTTATGAAAATTTGTCGAAATGACGAAAATCGGCCTGTTTTTTTGGAAAGTTGTTCTAAACAATCGTCAATTTCAATATACTTTACCAAAAACTGACCGAGGAAAAACGGGGGAGGTATTGAAATGCCTGATTATTCGATCTACCGCGACATTGCCGAGCGTACCGGGGGCGATATTTACGTTGGAGTTGTCGGCCCTGTGCGCAGCGGAAAATCTACCTTTATTAAAAGATTTATGGAAGCCGTTGTTCTTCCCAACATTGCCGGGGGCGCCTTGCGCGATCGCGCACGCGACGAACTTCCGCAATCGGCCGCGGGGAAAACGGTGATGACGACCGAGCCGAAGTTTATTCCCGAAGAGGCCGTTTCGATTACCCTGGGAGACAATGCAAAAATGCGCGTTCGGATGATCGACTGCGTGGGCTACCTCATTCCGGATGCGATGGGAATTATTGAGGAAGGCGCGCCGCGCATGGTGCGCACCCCCTGGCAGGAAGCGCCAATGCCGTTTGCCGAGGCGGCCGAAACCGGCACCCGCAAGGTGATTGCCGATCATTCCACTATCGGGATGCTGGTTACCACCGACGGAAGCATTGGCGAATTTGGACGCGACGCTTACGTAGAGGCCGAGGAGCGCATTGTTGGTGAGCTGAAAGCCCTGCAAAAGCCATTTGCCGTGATCCTCAACTCCAAAAATCCTTCCTCGGAGGAGGCAACCGCGCTTGCCTACGCGCTGGAAGAGAAATACGGCGTTCCGGTGGCGCTGGTCAACTGTATGGAGATCGACGCCGACGACATTCGCGAGATTTTGGGAATGATTTTGGAGGAGTTCCCGGTGGCAGAGGTCGCCGTCCGCTTGCCGGAATGGGTAAGCGCGTTGGAACCTGCGCACCCGATCCGTACATCCATTCTCTCTTCGGTACGCAAATGCGCCGACCGCATTGGCCGGATGGGCGACGTTCGTTCGGCGTTTGCCGGAATGGCCGAGAACGATTTTGTTGACCAAACCGAGATTGAGGAACTGGACCTTGGCACGGGGAAGGCAAAAGTCCGGCTCAACACCGCGCCGTCCCTGTTCTATCAGGTGGTCAGCGAGCTGACCGGGCTGCCTGTTGACGGCGAAAAAGCGCTGATGCAAACCATGGCGGAGCTTGCCGCGGTCAGATCCAGATACGAGCGAGTGGCCGCGGCGCTTGCCGAGGTGGAGGAAAAGGGCTACGGGATTGTAATGCCGGAGGTGGAAGACCTGCGCCTGGAAGAGCCGAAAATTGCCAAACAATCGGGCGGCTACGGGGTCAAACTGCGCGCGGCCGCGCAATCTATCCATATGATCCGCGCCAACATTGAAACCGAGATCAACCCCATTGTAGGCACCGAGCAGCAGTCCGAAGACCTGATCAAATACCTGCTGCGCGAGTTTGAAAGCGACCCGAAATCCATTTGGGAGACCAATTTGTTCGGCAAATCGCTCTACGAGCTGATCAACGACGGCCTGCACGCCAAGCTGGATCACATCCCGGAAACTTCGCGCCAAAAACTTTCCGAAACGCTGGAACGCATTGTAAACGAGGGGAGCAACGGGTTGATCTGCATTTTACTGTAACAAAACGAAAAGGTCGGCATTTTGCCGATCTTTTCTTTTTCCGCTCTTGACGAAAAAATCAAAATATGTTAGAATAAAGAAAATAAGGAAGCAAAAAGAGGGGCAGTATGGGGCATCCGTTCAAGCATTTTTGTACCATTACGCATCACCGCCACCTGGTGATTGGCTATTGTTTTCGCGCGGGGATCGGTTTTCAGGGGCTTTTCCACGATCTTTCCAAATACAGCCCGAAGGAGTTTTGGGCCGGCGCCAAATACTATCAGGGTACGCGTAGCCCCACCGAAGCGGAGCGGGAAACGCTGGGTTGCTCCGCCGCGTGGATGCACCATAAAGGACGCAACCGCCACCATTTTGAATATTGGAGCGATATGAACCCCCAAGCGCGCCGCTACGAGCCGGTGCGAATGCCGCTGCGCTTTGTAAAGGAAATGCTTTGCGACCGCATTGCCGCCAGCCGTACCTACCGGGGAAAAGACTATACCAACGATTTTCCGCTTGCCTATTTTTTGGGCGGCACCGCCCGCAAGCGAATGCACCCGGACACCGCCAATTTGCTGGAAGGGTGGCTCCGTATGCTGGCCGAAAAAGGGGAAAAAGAAACCTTCAAACGCCTGAAAAAAATTCCAAACAACCTTACTTACGGAACCCATCCGGTGATTTGTATGCCGGAAGAAACCGAAAAAAGTGAAGCGGAAAACGAGTAACTTTTTGCGAAAAGTACCGCGTTTTTTCGAGAAATACCGCAAAAAAGGACTGCCGAACGGCAGTCCTTTTTCTATTTTTTGAAAATCAGGAACGTAGGGTCAAGCCCATTTTGAATTTGAGGTCGTTCAAAATCTTCTTGCAGAGCTTGTCGATCTCTTCCACCGTTAAGGTGCGGTCGGCGGCACGGAAGACAATGCGGAAGGAAACCGATTTTTTGCCTTCGCCAACCTGCTCGCCGCGGTAAATATCGAACAGCGAAATCGCCTCTACCAGTTTTCCGCCGGCGCGTTTCATAATGCCTTCAATGGCGCCGACCTCTACATCTTCGTTGCAAACAAAGGAGAAATCGCGCGTGGTTGCCGGATATTTGGGCAGGGGGGTGTAGCTTTTGCGCGCGTTGATATGGCGGAACAGCTCGTCAAAGGAGAGTTCGGCAACCAAAACCGGCTGTGTAAAGCCGTAGTTGGCGGCCATACGCGGATCGGCCTGGCCGAGAACGCCCAAAACGGTGCCGTCGGCGGCAAGGATTTTTGCCGCGCGGCCGGGATGATAGGAGGGATTTTCGGTTTCCGCCGTAAATTCGGCTTCAATGCCCGCACGCTCCAAAATGGCCTCGCAAACGCCTTTGAGCGTGTAGAAATCGGCCTTGCCGTAAATGCCGATGGTTAAAACCTTCTTTTCGTCGGGCAGTTCGTCGGCGCTTTCGTGGGGCAAGTAAACAGTTGCAATTTCAAACAGGCGGATGTTCTCGTTGTTAAAGTTGTTGTTCCGCGCCAGAACTTCCATCATCGAGGGGAGCGCGGTCGTCCGCATCACGCTGGTGTCCTCACCAAGCGGGTTGGAGATCTTGACCGAACGGCGGAGCGGGCTATCCTCGGGCAGGCGGATCTTATCGTAGTATTTGGGGCTGATGAAGGAGAAGGTGTGGATTTGCGAGAGATCCAGGCCGGTCAGCTGGCGTTCCAACTCAATTTCATAGTTCATTTTGTCAGAGCGGCCGCCCAGTGTGGTTTCGGCGTTCATCCGCGAGGCTTCAATTTTGTCATAGCCCCAAATGCGAACCACCTCTTCGGCAATATCGTTCATACAGCCAAGGTCGGCGCGCCAGGAGGGAACGGTGATTTTTCCGTCCTCTACCAGGCACCCCAGCGAGGTCAGCGTTGCAACCATATGCTCGGTGGGGATTTTGGTGCCAAGAAACTGATTGTAGCGTTCGGGCGTGAAGGGAAGAACGGTCAGCGGTTTTACCTCGGGGTAAACGTCGATGATCCCGTCAACAACCTCGCCGGCGCCCAAAAGCTCTACCAGTTCGCAGGCACGCTGCAAACCGGGCATGCAGTTTTCGGGGTCGAGCCCTTTTTCAAAGCGGGAGGAGGACTCGGTGCGCATTCCGTTTTTCTTTGCGGTCACACGCACCGAAGCGCCGTTAAAGCAGGCCGACTCAAATACAACGGTTGCGGTGCCTTCCTTGATTTCGGAGTTTGCGCCGCCCATAACGCCGGCAAGCGCGCAGGCCTTTTTCCCGTCGGCAATGACCAGCATAGAGCTGTCCAGCGTGTGGTCAACGTCGTCCAGCGAGCGGAAAGCCTCGCCGTCCTTCGCGCGGCGAACGCAAATTTGCGAGCCGTCCAGGCAGGCGTAGTCAAACGCGTGCATCGGCTGTCCGTATTCCAGCATGACATAGTTGGTAATATCCACAATGTTGTTGATGGGGCGAACGCCGGCGGCGCGAAGACGCATCCGCATCCAGAGCGGGGAAGGCTGAATTTTCACGTTTTTCACCACGCGCGCGGCGTAGCGGTAGCAAAGGTCGGTCGCGTCAATGGCAACGTTCAAATAGTTGCCGATCTTGTCGCCGTCTTTGGCGCCGGCAACCTTCGGCTCGGCAACGGCAAACGGCCGGTTGAAGGAGACCGCGGTCTCGCGAGCCAGACCGATGACCGAAAGGCAATCCGGGCGGTTGGAGGTAATTTCAAACTCTACCACCGTATCGCGGAGCATCAGCACGTCGCGAATGTCCTCGCCGAGGCGGTTGGCGCAATCTTCATCCAAAATCAGAATGCCGTTTTCCTCTTTGCCGGGCATATCGTGGGCAGTCAGTTTCAGCTCGCCCATAGAGCAGAGCATCCCGTCGGATTCCACTCCGCGCAGTTTTCCCGCTTTGATGACCACGTCGCCGGGCAGTTTGGCAACCGGAAGGGCGGCGGGAACGAGCGCGCCGACAAATACGTTTTGCGCACCGGTCACGATTTGAATGTTGTGGCCGTGTGCGCCGGCGTCCAAATGGCAGATCCAAAGGTGATCCGAGTCGGGGTGGCGTTCCATTGCGGTCACTTTTGCAACCACTACGTTTTCAATATCGTCGCCCAAAACTTCAAAGCCCTCTACCTTGGAGCCGGTGGCCGTCAGGCGGTCGCAATAAGTATGGTTATCAATGTCTTTTACGTCTACAAAATCTTGCAGCCAATTTCTGGAAAGATCCATAACGTTACACTCCTTTCTTAAAATTGGTCCAGAAAACGTTGATCGTTTTCATAGAAGAGGCGGATATCGTCAATGCCGCGGGAGATCATTGTAATGCGCTCAATGCCGAGGCCGAACGCAAACCCGGAGTATTCCTCGGGGTCGATCCCGCAGTTGGAAAGCACGAACGGATGCACCATACCGGCGCCCAGAATTTCGATCCAGCCCTCGCCCTTGCAAAGACGGCAACCCTTGCCGCCGCAAACAAAGCAGGAGGCGTCAACCTCGGCGGAAGGCTCGGTGAAGGGGAAGTGGTGCGGGCGGAAGCGGATGCGGGTGTTTTCACCGAACATCTTTTTTGCAAAGGTTTCCAGCGTGCCTTTCAGGTCGCCCATGGTAATTCCTTTGTCCACAACCAGACCTTCCAGCTGGTGGAAAAGCGGCGAGTGGGTGGAATCCAGCGCGTCGGAGCGATAAACGCGCCCAGGGGAGATGATGCGAATGGGCGGCTTGCGGTGCTCCATTGTGCGCACCTGTACCGGCGAAGTTGGGGAGCGGAGCAAAATCTTATCGGTGATATAAAATGTATCCTGCGTATCGCGCGCCGGGTGATTTTCGGGAATGTTCAACGCCTGGAAGTTGTAGTAATCCAGCTCCACTTCCGGGCCTTCCACAACCTCAAAGCCCATACCGATAAAAATGTTTTCCAGCTCGCGCTGCACGCTTGTCAGCGGGTGGATATGCCCTGCGGGGAGCGCCGTGCCGGGCATTGTAACGTCAATTTTTTCGGCTTTCAGTTTCAGCTCCATTGCTTTTGCCTGGGTTTCCTGCACCTTTTTTGCAATGGCGCCCTCAATTTTTTCCCGCACCTCGTTGGCCAGCTGTCCGATTTTCGGGCGTTCCTCCGGCGAGAGGGCGCCCATACCGCGCAGAACGGCGGTCAGTTCGCCTTTTTTGCCGAGGTAACGGATTTTGATTTGTTCCAGCGAAGCGTCGGTCGCCTGCTCAATGGCGCGCAGGGCTTCTTCGCTGATCTGTTTCAATTTTTCCTTCATTTGTATATCCTTTCTGCTTTTATTTTTCCATATAAAAAGTCTCGTCCCCAAAAGATTGGGGACGAGACGCATAAGCAATCCCGCGGTACCACCCGCATTCCGGCACAAAGCCAACACTTTGGACGGCGGATAACGGCGCCGTGCCGGGTAGAACTACGGAAAAATCCGCTCATTCCGCCTGCTCCGAAGGGAAATGCGCCCCGCGCGGACTGCTGCGCTTTCAGCCTTGGCGCAACTCTCTGAAAGTCCGTTTTTGCGGATTGCTGACTTCATCTTTGCATTTCTGCTATTATCATAGCACTTTCTTTTGCTTTTTGCAAGAGAAAACGCAAATTATTTTGTCTTTTTCGGCTCTTCCTTCAATCCGTAGTTATCCCATTCCACAGATTTAGGGAAGTTGTAGAAGACATAAATGTATTTTTTGTAATCTTTGAGTTTCGTTTTTGTGAAAATGGAGGGAATGTAGTAGTTTTTCGAAACGCTTGAAAGCTTTTTGCTGGTCAGCACGGCCTGCTTGTTGAAAACAATGGGAATGACCGGCAGGTCTTCCAGTAACAGTTCTTCGGCGGCGTGGAGGAGCGTGGCTTTCTGACCTTCCCAATCTTTGGAGTTTTCGCTTGGCGTGATCTGATAAGCGGCATAGATCTTATTTGCCGAGCGATAGGCACGAATGTAATCGGCATAAGTCTCAAACCCGAGCCCCAAGTAGGGGTTTTTATCGGGGTTGGTAAATACCTTCGGATCGGGATCGGGGTTCAGCTGCGCGAAGTAGGGAAGCAGGTAAATGGCTTCCATCAGGTTGTTGTACTCGGTGCTGTTGTAGCCGGTGATATGCGAAATTTGCGTGTATTCGCCATCATCGCCGCGCTCCGATCCGCCGGCAAAGCCGGTGGCAAACGAGGAAAGCATTGCGTAAGCCGATGCGGCGTAGGCGTTGTAATCAAATACGATCGCCTCAAAATTGCCGCGCTGGATCGCTTCTTCCATCAAATCGTCGCAAACATTGGTCTTTTTGGTTTCCTTGCCGTCCTGGTCAATGTAGTCGTTGTTTTCAATGGTGTACACCTTTTGAACGGTTACGAAAAATCCGAGCTCGTTCCAGGCTTCGGCAATCATTTCCGCCATCCGGGCGTGTACTTCATCGTGGCCGGCAACCTTGATGGTAAAGGAATACTTTGAGGCGCGGAACCCGGGAATTTCCACCTTTTGGAGCTCGGCGTTGGCCTCCTCCAAGTTGGCTTTTTTGGAAAGCAGTTCGCCGCCGTTTTTGCGGAAAGAACCGGATATTCCTTTTTCAAAAATGCCGGGGCAAACAAAGGCCGTTGCGGCCTCGGCAAATACGATCTCATTGGCAATGGCCTCACGGTCAATGGCAAGGGAAAGGGCGCGGCGGACGTGTGCGTCGGCAAACAGCGCCGTGCCGCCGATCTCGGCATTTTCGTTCAGGTAGCAAACGAAAGTGGAAAGCGCGTCGGTCACCTTGGCGTTTTTCGTAACGTAGCTGTCGTTGCGCAAAGAAAGCGGAACGGTGCCGATGTAGAAGAGCTTGTTATCCTGATATTCCTGCAAAATCTCCTCGGCGGTTTTGGTGCAGTCCACCAGGAGGCGGTAGGGGGTAACGTATTTATCCAGGTCGTCGCGCTCGGTATCTCTGTAATAATAGGAGTTGCGCTCCAACACGAAGGTGCGAATGCGTTTTGCGGTGGATTTTGCCGTTTTCGGCGTTCCGTCGTCGTTCAAAATCCGGTTGCCTTTGGAATCAAAAATATAATCGTCGGTAACCGTGAAGGAGAATTCGTTTTCGTCCAGGTCATCCTCGTATTCAATGGAGACCAGTTTGAACGGGCCGTTGGTTAAAAGATCGGAGTTGCTCTTTGCCCAGTCGGGGCTGGTTTGCACCGCGTACTCATACAGCGGAACGGTTGCAACGTTGGTCAGGTTGAGCAGGAAAGCGTCTTCGTCGATCGCGCCTTCAAAGGTCAGGCGGATCTTTTGCTGCTCAATGGCCTCAATATAAAGGTCGGTGGACATTCCGCGGTTGTAGGCGCGCGCGTTTTTGATGTCGAAGAGCAGAGAGGCGGCGGGGAAACGGTTGCTCGGCTCCAAAAGACGCGTCCAGGCAAAAACAATATCGCTTGCCGTCAGCGCCGTGCCGTCGCTCCAACAGGTGGTCTTAATGGTAATGTCCATATGGACGCCTTCGTCGTCGGTATAGGTTTTATAACTTTTTGCAAGCGCCGGTTTGATCTTTCCGTTGGAATCCAGCGTAAACAGCGGCTCGTAGATCAGGCCGAGAACGTTGATGCTATCGGTGTTATGATAGGCGTTTGCCGGGTCAAAATCAAAGGTTTCCGCATTCAAAGAAACCGGAATATAGGCGCCTTTATCGTTGCCGGAAAGGCCGCCGCATCCGGCAAGAATGCCGACCAGCATAGCAAAGCAAAGAGAGAGGGCAAGAATTTTTTTCATCATAGCGGTTGAGCAACCTCCTTGTTTCCGAGAAAAAATACAAACCGATCTATAAATATATACAAATATATCATATCATATATTTTTCAAAAATGCAATAGAAAAGAAAAGATTTTCGCGTATATTTTATGAATTTTTATGGAAAAGTAGAGAGAAAAACGGGGGATTGGAAGGAGAAACGGATATGGAAGCCCAATATTGGCAGAGCGATCTTGCAAAAGAGTGCGTTCCAAAGGAAAACGGGCGCTTGCAGGGCGTGGAGCAGAGCACCCGGAAAAGCGGCGATTTTTTGTTGGATACGGTGAAGATTTGCACCGGGGAAGCCGCCGCAAAAATCGGAAAACCAGTGGGGAATTACCTGACGGTGGAATGCGGGAGAATAGACCTTTTGGGCGATGGAGAACGGGAGCAACTGGCGCGCATTCTTTGCGGGGAATTGCGCGGATTTGCCGAAAAGTGCTGTAAAAAACGGGTTGATCCTTCCTTTTCGGTGTTGCTTGTCGGGCTTGGAAACGCGTCGCTCACGGCGGACGCGATCGGCCCTTTCACCCTGCGCCGGCTGAACGCAACGGCGCATTTGCAAACGCAGGATCCCGCGCTTTATGAGGCGCTGGGGTGCTCCTCGGTGGCAATGTTGGCGCCCGGCGTTTTGGGGCAGAGCGGAATAGAGGCGGGAAAAATCGTCGGTTCCGTTGTAAAGGAGAGCCCTCCCGACCTGGTCATTGCAATTGACGCGCTGGCGGCGCGCGACCTGGAACGCCTTGCAACCACCGTTCAGCTTTCGGATGTCGGCATTATCCCAGGCTCCGGCGTTGGCAATCACCGCTGGGAGCTGACCGAAAAATCACTCGGCGTTCCTGTGCTGGCGCTTGGCGTTCCAACCGTTGTGGCAACGTCTACCCTTGTTTGGCACACGCTTGCAAAAGCGGGGATCGGCGAGCCGGACGAGCGCCTGCAAGCCGTTTTGAACAGCGGAAACGACTTTTTCGTTTCGCTCAAAGAATGCGACCTGGTAACCGAGCAAATTGCGGCCGTTCTTTCGCGCGCTTTTTCTCTTGCGTTTTTGGGCAGTTTGGCGGAATGAGCCGCATTCACATATTGCACCCGTTTTTTGCATAAACTGAAATAAAAAAACGGGAGTATATGATGAAGAAAACAGCGTCGAAAACAGAATTGCCAAAACCTGTGGAAGAGGTGAAGCTGACAAAGCCGATGGACCGGCGCCTGTTCCGCATTTTCGCATTTTTCATTTGCTTTGCCGTTCTGGTAGCCGCTTTTGCCGTAAGCGGGATTTTTGCTACCTTTTCGGAGCCGGTGCAAACCTTTTTGGACGGTATTTTTCGCCGGGAGCGCGTGACCGACCGGAAAAACGACGGCGAGCCCCAAATCGCCGAGCCGTTGCCCGAAGAGCAAAAGAGCGAAAACGCGCCTTCCAACGCGATCCCCGTTGTAGCTCAAACGCTGTATGAGCCTTCCAAAGTCGTTTTGGAAGCGGGCGAAGAAGGCACCTTCCGCTTCTCGAAAGCGCCGGTGGTGCTTTTGTATTGCGCCAACTCCAAAGAGGCCTATTTGCCGGAAGGCGAAACGATCCCGGAGGGGAAGATTGGCGAAATGACCTTCTCGGAGGAGCCTTCCCAAACCGTTCGCGCCGTTGCCGAACTATTGGCGCAATGCTTGCAGGCGAACGGGATTTCCGTGTTTTACAAGGAGCCGGAGGCCGGCAACGGATACCTTGGTTCCTCGGCGCGTGCCGGGGAGCTGGTGCGCAACGCCTTGCGGGAAAACCCGGACATTTCACTTGTCATTGAGATCGGCCGGGATTCGATTTTGGACGCAACCGGAAACTACATCAAAACGGCGGCCGGAAGCGGGGAGCCGACGGCGCAGGTGCTTGCCGTTGTCGGGAGCGGGGAAAGCGGCATTTCCTGCCCGGCGTGGCCGGAAAACTTGGAACTTGCAAAGGCGTTGGAATGCGCCGCCGAAAAGGAAACACCGGATATTTTTCGCGGTGTTCGCGTAAAATCGACGCCGCAAAACCAGCAATACGCGCCGCATTCTCTCTATCTGTTGATCGGAAGCGGGGCAAACACCGCCGCCGAAGCCGGGCGCGCCGCCGTTTGCATTGCCAATGCAATTGCTTCTTTTCTCCCGTAAATTTCATTTTTCTTCCAAAAAAAGAAAAAAATTATCAAAAACTATTTACAAATCAAAAAATATGTGGTATAATCCTATCAGAATTGGAAAACGGAGGATGCGTATGGAAACTTATATCGACCGGATCAAGTGGATGAAGAACGAGCGCAAAATGACCAACGAGCGCCTTGCGGAGCGTTCGGGCATTCCGCTTGGCACTTTGAG
>CAMPBZ010000019.1 GCA_946641795.1 uncultured Clostridia bacterium | reverse complement strand
CAAAATGGCGCCAACATCCGATGCCGACTTATTTGAAACGATCGGGCGCGAACCGGCGGAAGGCCGGATCGACGAATGGATCTTCCGCGCCCTGGCAATCAAACGGAGCGTTGTGGAACAGGACGAGCGCGAAACGGGGCTGCGCAAACTGCTCAATTTCGGGCATACCGTCGGGCACGCCGTAGAGGCGGTCTCGGCTCCCGCGTTGCTGCACGGCGAGTGCGTAGCGCTCGGAATGCTCCCCATGAGCGAAGGCGCCGCAAGGGAAAGACTATGGAACGCATTGCAAAAAAACGGCTTGCCAACGACCTGCGCAATCCCGCCGGAACGGCTGGCGGCCGCTATTGCGCATGATAAAAAGGCAACGGCCGAAGGGATCGACTGCGTGATCGTGGAGACCATCGGCAAAGCAAAAATCGTCCGGCTATCCGCGACCGAAGTGCAAAAACGGATCGCCGCCGCGTTCGGAGGGACAGGCCTATGAAATTCGGCTTGCTTGGCGAAAAACTGCCCCATAGCTATTCCAAACGCATTTTTGAAGCGCTTTTGGGTCACTCTTCCTACGACCTGATCGAGTTGAAACGGGAAGCGCTTGCAACCTTTTTCGCAACCACCGATCTGGATGCTTTCAACGTGACCGTGCCTTACAAAACCGAGGTTCTTCCGCTTTTGCAAGGGGTAGATGAAAAAGCGACCCGCATCGGCGCGGTCAACGCCGTCCGGCGCGAAGCCGGTGGCTTTTTCGGAACCAACACCGACTATGACGGCTTGCGGTTGCTCCTGCGGCAATCGGGCATTCCCATTCGGGGCAAGACGGTTCTCATCCTCGGCACCGGCGGCACTTCCAAAACCGCAGCCGCGGTTTGCGCCGATCTCGGAGCCGGAAAAATCTTCAAAGTCAGCCGGCAAAAATCGGCAACGGCAATTTCCTATGCCGAGGCGCCGGGTGCCGGCGGGCAGGTGATTATCAATACCACCCCCGTGGGAATGTACCCGAAAACGCAGGAAACCCCGGTTGACCTGGCCGCTTTTCCGGGCCTTTGCGGAGTGGTTGACGTGGTCTATAATCCGCTTCACACCGCGTTGACACAGCAGGCAAAAGAGCTGGGCATTCCCGCCGTTTCCGGCCTGTTGATGCTGGCCGCCCAGGCCGTGGCCGCCGAGGCGTTCTTTTTGGGCAAGAAAATCACCGACAGTGAAATCGCCGCCCGTGCCGAAACGATCGAGCGGAAACTGCGCAAAGAAACCGAAAGCTTGATCCTTATCGGTATGCCCTCGGTCGGCAAAACCACGGTGGGGCAACTGTTGGCGCAAAAGCGAAATTGCGCGTTTTACGATACCGACGCCGAGCTGGAAAAGACGATCGGTTCCATTTCCGATTTTATCCGCGCCAACGGGGAAGAAGCTTTCCGCACGGCAGAAAGCAACTTGATTGCCGATTTGACCAAAACCGCGCGCGGCGCGGTCATTGCAACCGGCGGCGGCGCCGTTTTGCGGGACGAAAATCGCCGCGCCCTTTCGGAAAACGGCCGCGTGATCCTGCTTGTGCGGGGCGCGGAAAGCCTTTCGTTTAGCGCTGACCGTCCGCTTTCGGATACCCGGGAAAAATGGGAAGCGCTTTGGAAAAAACGCGAGCCTGTCTATCGAAAATTCGCCGACATCACCGTTTCCGGCTTTGCTACGCCGGCGGAGGCCTGCAATCGCATTTTGGAGGAATTGAAAGAATGAAACTGCTTGTTTTGAACGGCCCGAACCTCAACCTTTTGGGCGTGCGGGAGCCGGATATTTACGGAAAGAAGACCTATGCCGATCTTGTGCGCGCGGTCAAAGCGGAATGCCGCCGCCGCGGCATTGCCGTTAAAATCCTGCAAAGCAATTCCGAGGCGGCGCTCGTTACCGCCATTCAAAAGGCATACGGAAAATATGACGGGATCATCATCAACCCCGCGGCCTACACGCACACCAGCATTGCACTGCTGGACGCGATCAAGGCTGTGGCCATCCCTACGGTGGAAGTCCACCTTTCGGACGTATCGAGCCGCGAGGAGTTCCGCAAAATCTCCTACGTCGGTCTTGCCGCAAAAAAGACGATCGCCGGCAAGGGGATTGACGGGTATCTGGAAGCCGTCGCGTTCTTTGCCGCAGGGGAAGCAGAAAAATGAAAGTACAAGTGCAAGCCGGAATTGCAACCGGCAACATCCAGGCGCCGCCCTCCAAAAGCGCGGCGCACCGCGCGCTGATCTGCGCCGCTTTGGCAAAGGGAACTTCCACCGTTCGCGGAGTGGCCGAAAGCCAAGACCTTCTCGCAACGCTGGATTGCATTCGCGCCCTGGGCGCAAAGGCGGAGCTTTGCGGCAATACCGCAACCGTTACCGGCTTTGCAAACCCGCCGTCCGCAATCTTCCCCTGCCGGGAAAGCGGAAGCACCCTGCGTTTTTTGCTCCCGCTCTGCCTGTTGCAAAAAACGCCCTCCGTTCTTTCGGGCAGTCCGCGCCTTTTGGAGCGCCCAATGGAGGTTTACCGCAAAATTTGCGCGGAGCAGGGGTTGCTTTATGAACAGGAAGAAGGCCAAATCCGCGTTTGCGGCCAACTTTCGGCAGGCGATTTTTCCATTCGCGGCGATCTTTCCAGTCAGTTCCTTTCGGGGTTGCTGTTCGCGCTCCCGTTGCTCTCCGGAACAAGCCGGATCACGGTGGAGCCGCCGTTCGTCAGCCGCCCGTACGTTGAAATGACGGTGGATACCCTTGCCAAATTCGGGGTTCTCGTGGAGCGCCCCGATCCGCTGACTTTTGTTATTCCCGGCAATCAGACCTACCGCTCGGCAGATCTTGCGGTGGAGGGCGACTGGTCGAACGCCGCGTTTTACGAGGCGCTCAATCTGCTCGGCGGCAGCGTTGCCATCTCGGGGCTTGACCCCGCTTCACGGCAGGGCGATCGCGTTTATCAAACGATTTTTTCGCAGTTTCTTTCCGGGCGCCCCACGGTGGATATTGCCGATTGCCCCGATCTTGCCCCGGTTTTTATGGCACTGGGCGCGGCCTTTCACGGCGTTGTCCTGCAAAACACGGCGCGCTTGAAAATCAAGGAGAGCGACCGCGGCGTTGCAATGGCGCGGGAGCTTGCCAAATTCGGCGTTGCCTGCAAGGTGGAGGAAAACGCCATCGCCGTTTCCGGCGGCCAACTGAAAACGCCGGGCGAACCGCTCTTTGGACATAATGACCACCGCATCGTAATGGCGTGCGCCACACTGCTCACGCGCACCGGCGGCGAGCTGGAAGGGGCGGAGGCGGTAGCCAAGAGCAACCCGACCTATTTTACCGACCTGCAAAACCTCGGAATTGGAGTTACAATATGGAACTGAAACCCGATCAAAAAATACTCATCGTCGGCCTCGGGCTTCTGGGCGGGAGCTATGCCCAGGCGCTCTCGGAGCAGGGCTTTTCCGTCCGCGCCATCACGCGGGAGCAGAGCTCGGTCGATTTTGCCCTGGAAAAAGGCTGGATCGAGGCCGGCGCCACCGCTCCCGACCCCGAATGGATCGGCTGGGCGGACCTGACCGTGCTTGCGCTCTACCCGCACGTTCTGCTGGAATGGCTGGAAGCCAACGCCCGCTATTTTGCACCCGGCTCCTTCGTTACCGACGTGACTGGCGTTAAAACCGCGGTGGTTTACCGCGCGCAGGAGCTGATGCCCGCGGGCGTGGAGTTTATTGCCGCGCACCCGATGGCGGGCCGCGAGGTCTGCGGGGTGGAAAACAGCACCGCCGCCATTTTTCGCGGCGCAAACTACATTGTTACGCCAACCGAAAAAAATACGCCCGCAGGCATTGCGCTCTGCCGTAGCTTGGGCGAGCGGCTGGGCTTTGCCCGCGTCAGCGAGCTGACGCCCGAAAAGCACGACCGCATCATCGCCTACGTCTCCCAGCTCACGCATTGCATTGCCGTTTCGCTGATGACCTGTAATATGGACCCCCGCTTGCAGGATTATACCGGCGATTCCTTCCGCGATCTGACGCGCATTGCAAGGATCAACGAGGAGATGTGGAGCGAGCTGTTCCGGGTGAACAAGGAGGCGCTCATCTCGCAGATCGACGCCTTTGCCGGGGAACTGCACCGCATTCGCACCTATCTTTCGGACGGAAACGAGGAAAAACTCAAAGAAATGATGCGCCTTTCCACCCAGCGGCGCGCCCTGTTTGATAAACCGCCGGCAAAAACCGGGGAAAAGAGGTAACCCGATATGAATATGACATTCAAACGCAAACTGCCCATTCCGATGGACATTAAAAAAATGTATCCTTTAACGCCGGAGCTGGATCACATCAAAGCCGCGCGCGACGAAGAGATCAAGGCTGTTTTTGAAGGCAAAAGCTCTAAATTTCTCGTTGTGATCGGCCCCTGCTCGGCCGACAGGGAGGAGGCAATGCTGGATTACGCCAACCGGCTGATGCACCTGCAGGAGCAAACCAAGGAAAAACTGCTACTCATCCCGCGCGTTTATACCAACAAACCGCGCACGGTGGGCGACGGCTACAAGGGAATGCTCCACCAGCCCGACCCGCAAAAGCATTCGGATCTGCTCGCCGGTATTGTTGCCATTCGCCGGATGCACACCCGCGTACTGGCCGAAACCGGGCTTTCCACCGCCGATGAAATGCTCTACCCCGAAAACCACCGCTACCTTTCGGATCTGCTTTCCTACGTTGCGGTCGGCGCGCGGAGCGTGGAGGATCAGCAACACCGCCTGACCGCGAGCGGGCTGAACATTCCCGTTGGAATGAAAAACCCCACCGGCGGCGATCTCTCGGTGCTGATGAACTCCATTACCGCCGCCCAGCACGGCCATTCCTTTATTTACCGCGGCTGGGAGGTGGAAACCACCGGCAACCCCCACGCCCATGCCATTCTGCGCGGCTACGTCAACAAACACGGCGAGTCGCACCCCAACTATCATTATGAGGATCTTGCCCATCTTGCGGCGCTGTACGCCGAGCGCGAGCTTGCCAACCCCGCCGTGCTGGTGGACACCAACCATGCCAATTCGGGCAAACGCTATGCCGAGCAGCCGCGCATTGCAAAGGAAATTCTGCATTCCTGCCGGCAAAACCGGGAGATCGGCAAACTGGTAAAAGGGCTGATGATTGAAAGCTATATTGAGGACGGCGCGCAAAAAATCGGCGAGGGTTGCTACGGCAAATCCATTACCGACCCCTGCCTGGGCTGGGAGAAGACCGAGCGTCTGCTGTTGGAGCTTGCCGACCTGCTTTAATGAATAAAAATATGGGCCGTCCCTTGCGGAACGGCCCTTTTTCTTTTTTGTTTTTTTATCGGTTGCGAATGGCGTCAATCGGGCGGCGGCGCGCAATGTTCCAAACCGGCAGGAAGGAGGCGATTGCGGCAACGCCCAGGGTGATTAAGAACATCAAAGCCAGCTGGCGAACGCCAAAATTCAAAAGCGTTACCGTCAGCCCATTCTGGCGGAAGGCCCGGTTGATAAAGAAGATGGTGGTAATGGTTGCGGCAACGGCAAGCACATAGTTGATCAGCGCAATGATGAAGGACTCGCTGAAAAAGATCTTGAACACGTCGGAGGAGCGTGCGCCCACCGCGCGCAGAATGCCGATCTCGTGCCGCTTGTAGGAAATGGAAACCGAAATAAAGTTCATCAAAAGCAGCGCCGAGAACACGGCAAACCCAATGCCCACGTACAAAAAGACCTTGGAGGCAACCTCAATAAAGCTGTTAAAGCTATCCAGCGCGTTCATCACCTGGTTGCGCAGGGTAAATTGCAGGTCGCCGCCCTCGGTATAGTGCAGTTCCACCAGCTTTTGAACGGCCGCCTTGTCGCGCGGCATCGGGGCAATGGCAAACGACCAGAAGCCAGGCTCGTGCGGGGCAAGCTCGGAGTAGTAAATGGAGGAGGCGAGGGAGAGCATTTCCTCTTTGATCGGTGCGGAAACGATGAGCGACTCGTAGGAATAGCCGGAGTTGCTCGTTTCCACAAAGTACCCGGCAAGGGTGTACTCGTTATAAGCGCCGATGTCCAGCTGCTGTCCCGAATTGGAATCCCACCGGCTCTTGCGGAGCACCGGGATTTGGGTGGTATCCTGCGTTCCGGTCAGCCTTGAAAAAACGGCGATCGATTTTGTCAAAAGTTCCACCGGCGAGCAGGAGCCGATTTTTTGCACGCTCGAATCGTAGGTCAGGGTGTTGGAAATGTTGTCAAACGCAAGCGCTTTCTTTTCCTCGTCGGAATAGTCTTCCAGCTTGCTCCAACCGTATTTGTTGCGCAGGAGGTCGTCAACGTCCAGCGTGCTGTTGCTGCCGTAAACGTCGATGGCGGTATAGTAGCAGGCAAATACGTGGCGCACGTTGTAAAGCTGAATGGAATAGCCGGCAGAGGGCGGGTAAACATCCCAAAGCAGGTCAACGACCTTGCCCTTTGCGGCTTCGGGAATGTCGGTAAATTCCAATCCGTAGTCTTCAAACAAAGCGGCGGCCAGCTGCGCGCGGGCGCTTTGTGCCAGCGTTTCGCCCCGGTCGTTATAAACGGTCCAGGCGTAGTCCCCAACCGAATAATACCCCTGCTGGGCCATTTCTTCCTCGTGCCCGACAAAGCTTTCCTCGGCCGCCTGGTATGCGGCGGCATAGCTTGCAAGGGTGTAATAGGGAGTTTGTCCGCCTTGGTTCTGCGCCCATTCCCGCGCCGCCTCCGAGAAGAGGGAGGCGTATTTTGCCTCGGTTTTCGGGTAGGTTGCAACCGCTTCTATAAATTTGCCGTTCAGCCAATTAGAATAGGTGCTTGCGCTTACCAGGTATTCTTTTTCGCCAAGCGTGGTAAAGGGCGTGCCGTCCAGCCGGGTAACGGAAAAACCGACAATTTCTTCGGGCGATGCCACGCGGTAAAACCAGTTGCCCGAATTGCTCGGGTCGGTGTCGTCATCCCAGCGCAGGGAAACGTCGTTGGTGGAAATGCCGAGCTCCTTATAGCTGTACGAATACACGGTTTCGGACATTTTTTCAATCGCACCCTCGGTCACAAAGCCGAGCGTGTGGAAACCGTACCGCAGGGCGTCCTGCAATTCCAGCTGCAACAGCATATCCGAAATATCGGTTCCGCCGTTCCCGCCGTTCTCGGTCAGGTAATCCTTGTACCGAACGCTGTCAAAGCGGGTGTCCACAACGCCTACAACGGTGTATTCAAAATCGGTGTTGGAGTTGTTGGGGCGGAGATAAAGATGCTTGCCGAGAATGCCGTTTGCACCTTCTTCTGCGGTCAGACGTCCGGCCTCCACAGTTTCGTTCCGGCCATTTTCGTTGTTGCGGAAACCGTAAAAATTGAGCTGGTCAAATAAAAATTTCGGAATGGCAATTTCGTTATCGGCCTGCGGGAGCCGCCCGGCCACCGTCATTTCGGTTTGCGCAAGCTGATCCTGCGTCAGCGCTACAAAACCGGTCATTTGCGCGGTGTAGGCGGGAATGGAGCCGTTGTAGTTCGCCATAAATTTGCCCAGCGAGATGGAGCCGTAACCCGAGTATTCCGATCCGGTGAATACCGGAATGAATTGGATGCCGGTTTTCTCGGAAACGGTTTGCAGGTCTGCGTCGTTCATTGCCGTTTGGCGGTAGGAAACGGAGGTGCTTTCTTTTCCGTTGTAAATGTTGTGGTAGGTTTCTTTCAGCGAAAGCGAGAAAGAGGCGTTGTCAATGTTGCTGTCCAAAATGGAGCGGGTGGCGGTGCTTGCCTTGTTGTAGGCCGCCATCGTATCGGCAATGCCGAACATCGAAAAGGCGATCAACGAGAGCAGAATGGTTATAAACAGGCGGAATTTTTTGTGCTTCAAGCCCGAAGCGCCCATTTTGACGGCATTTTTCATCGGCAGGCGGGAGCGAATGAATTTCGTCTTTTTTCCGTCGTATTGCCGTACGGGAACGTCGTGCTGTGCGTCGGTCTCTTCAAAAACGGCGGTTGCGCCGTCCTCGGTAATGCCGGCGGCGCTCCGGAGCTCCTCGTTTACCCGGCCGTCGGCCGAAAGGAGCACGCCTTCCTCGTTTTTCGCCAGGTAATCGTTAATCATTTGCAGGTCGGCGGCGGTCAGCCGGTATCCGGGGCGAATGCGCAGGATCTTATCGCTCATTTGCTGAATGCCGTCGTTCAAAGCCACGCTTGCGCGCTCGTGCTTGGTCACGTCGGAAATGATATTGCCGTCGGCAAGCTCAATAATGCGGTCGGCGTAGCGTTCGGCAAAATCGCGGTCGTGGGAAACGATCAGCACCAGCTTCCGCTTGGAGAGCTCTTTCAGGGTGTCAAAAATCTGTTTGCCGGTTTTGGAGTCCAAAGCGCCGGTCGGCTCGTCCGCCATAATTATTTGCGGGTCTTTCACCAGCGCGCGGGCAATGGCAATGCGCTGTTTCTGGCCGCCCGAAAGCTCGTTCGGCTTGCGGTTTGCAAAGTTGAGCAGGTCAACCTGCTGCAAAATGTCGGTAATTTTTTCGTTGGTCGCCTTTTTGCCTTGCAGTTCCAGCGCCAGGCCGATGTTTGCGCCCACCGAAAAATCGTCCAGAATGTTGTATTCCTGAAAAATAAAGCCGATAAAGGTGTTGCGGTAAGCGTCAAAATCCGAGCCGACAAAATCCTTTGAGGATTTTCCCATAATCACAAATTCGCCGTTGTCGTAACTGTCCAGGCCGCCGATGACGTTGAGCAGCGTGGATTTGCCGCTGCCCGATTTACCCAGAATGAAAACCATTCCGGTTTCGGGGAAGGCGACCGAAACGTTGTTCAGCGCAACGACCTGTTCGCCGGTTTTTGAACGGTAGATTTTGGTAACGTTCCGTATTTCAAGCATTGAAATGTTCCTCCGTTTGTAATTTTCAAGGTTTATTATACATCCAAAGTGCGGTTTTTACAAGCGAAATATTGACAAAATATTGTTTTTGTGATATAGTCGTAACTGGCGCACCTGCCCAAAAGGAGAATGGAAGGAGAATGGAATATGAAGCATTATGAACTGCGTTCCCGCTTTCCGGGCGGCCGCGCAAAAGCGCTGACGTTCAGTTTTGACGACGGTGTTACAATGGACATCCGTTTTGTGGAACTGCTCAACAAATACGGAATGAAAGGCACCTTCAACCTCAACAGCGGTTGTTTGGGGCAGCCCGGCCGCGTAATGAACGAGGAGCAGGCAAAAGAACTGTTTGCCGATGGGCGGCACGAGGTCGCCGTGCATACCCTCACGCACCCGCGCCTGGATCAGCTTCCAACGGCAACCGTGGTCAATGAGATTTTTGAGGATCGCAAAAATCTGGAACGCATTTTTGACCGTCCGGTGCGCGGAATGGCGTACCCGTTCGGGACGAGCGGAGCGACCGATGCGGTCGTCGCCGCGGCGAAAGCCTGCGGCATCGTCTATTCGAGAACCACCCAAAGCACCCACGATTTTGATTTGCCCAAGGACTGGCTCCGGCTTCCGTCCACCTGCAAATACGATGATCCGAGGCTGACCGAGCTCGCCGAGCGTTTTTTGGCGGAAAAGACCAACGATTACCCCCGCCTGTTCTACGTTTGGGGCCATACTTACGAATTTGACGATTACAACCACTGGGGGCTGATCGAGGACTTCTTGAAGCTGATGGCAAACCGGGAAGAGGAAATCTGGTACGCCACCAATATCGAAATTTACGAGTATCAGCAGGCGTACGAGCGGTTGGAGTTTTCGGCGGAGTTGAACTTTGTAAAGAACCCCTCGGCAATTCCGGTTTGGTTCTGGCTGAACGGAAAGATCTGGTCGGTCCAGCCGGGCGAAATTCTGAAACTGCAATAAAGCGATCCAAGCAAATAAAAAGCGCTCCGGCTTTTGCGGCCGGGGCGTTTTTTTGCGCTTGGATTTGAAAAAACTCCGTCTCGCCGCGCAACTACCCTTTTATTCTATCACGTTTATTTTCCGCTGTCAATACTTTTTTGTAATTTTTAACAAAAATCAACGAAGCGCACAAATAATTCTTGTTAATTTCGTTCAAAATACCAATTGTAAACCGGGTAAAAATGTGCTAAAATAAAGGTGCAAAGGAGGAAAGGACCAATGGGCTAGATCAAGTACGAAACACAAAACCGCAAAATCTCAAAAAAGAGAGGATAAGCCAATGGGCTAAATCAAGTGACCGTACCGCTCCGAAAAAACAAAAAAAGAGAGGATAGGCCAATGTGGTAGCGTAACCGTTCGTTGAAGCTTCCCAGCAGAAGCAAGCGTGCGAGTGGACCGGCGAAAAGCGACCCTGGTGTGCGAGTGCAAAGAGAGCGCCGGAAAAAAGAAAGGAACCCCGCTTCTGTCAGCCCCGGAACCCTGCAAATAAACGATCTTCCCGCCGGCAGTTTCAAAAAGTTCTACCGGATTGAAAAACGGCGAATAAGAAGATCGGGAAAGAGAGGATTAAGAAAGATGTTAGATACTATTCCTGAAAGTTGTGACCCTTGACCGCAAAAAGGGAAACCGTGCGGTCAAGGGCCTTTTTTTATTGCCAAATTGTAAATTCGGAGCGGATGGAAAACAAATCGCCTTCCGCCCCTTGATTTTTTGTTTGATTATGGTATAATTTGATTATATTTTACATTTTTATTCAAAATTTGAGGGTCTTTGTATGAAAATCTGCTTTCACAGCCATTGCTTTCCCGATCCGCTTGCGCCCCGTGCCATTGCGGCGCTGGCCGAGAACGCCAAGCCGGTGGGAATGACGCCGCACACCGACGGTACCGCCGCCGGCACGCTGCGCTATCTGCAAGCCGCCGGCATTGATACCGCCTTGATCTGCAACGTTGCCACCAACCCACACCAGGAGCATAAGGTCAACGATTTTGCCATTGCGCTGGCAAGGAGCGGCAAACTGTTTTCCGCCGGTTCGATCCACCCTGAAAGCGCCGACCCCGAAGGGGAAATGGATCGCCTTTGGGCGGCCGGGATCCGCGGAATAAAAATACACCCGGATTACGTTGGTGTTCCGGTGGACGACCCGCGCTATGACCGCATCTTTTCGCTTGCCGGCGAGCGGGGCTTTTTCGTGGTCACGCATACCGGGTTTGATCCGGTGTCGCCCAACCGCATTTTTGCCACCGCGCAGGGGCTTTCCCGCGTGGTGCAAAAGCACCCGGAGCTAACGCTGATCGCGGCGCATATGGGCGGCATCCGGCAAACCGGCGAGGTGCTCCGGCTGCTTGTCGGAACGCCGATCTGGTTTGATACCTCGCTTTCGGCACTGCGGGAGGACGAACGGGATGTTTTATACACCATTTTAAGGGAACACCCGACCGACCGCATTCTGTTTGGCACCGATACGCCGTGGAGCCTTCCCGAAAAGGAAATTGCGTTTTTGGAGGGCGCCGGACTTTCGGAGTGCGCGCTGGAACAGATCTTTGAGAAAAACGCAAAAAAACTGTTGCAAATTTGAGTGCATTTATTGACAAATAAAGTCTAAAATGATATAATATAAAGCGATTTTTTGAAATTTTCCGCCGCGCGTTTTTCAATTCCGGAAAAACGCGGGCAAAACCTGAAAGGAACCGAACAAAACGATGACGATTGTAGACCTGTTGGAAGAAAACGCCGCGCGCTACCCGGATGACGTTGCGCTGGTGGAAGTCAACCCTGCCGAAAAGGAGACGCGCCGTATGACCTGGCGCGATTTTGAGCTGGTGGAGCCCACTTTCCGCACGCCGCACTACCGCCGCGAGATCACCTGGAACGTCTTTAACGAAAAGGCAAACCGCTTTGCCGGCGCTCTGCGCGCCCGCGGCATTGGCAAAGGGGATAAGGTTGCCGTTCTTTTGATGAACTGTATTGAATGGTTGCCCATTTATTTCGGCATTTTGAAGACCGGCGCGCTCGCCGTACCGCTCAATTTCCGCTATGCGCCGGATGAAATTCAATATTGCCTGGACCTTGCCGATGTGGACGTGCTGGTGTTCGGCACCGATTTTATCGGCCGTGTGGAGGAGATCGCCGATACCATCAGCGACCATCGCCTGCTCATTTTCGTAGGGCAGGGATGCCCCTCGTTTGCCGATGATTACTACGAAATGACGCTGGAATGTTCCAGTTCGTTTCCCAAAGTGCCGCTCACCGAGGAAGACGACGCCGCCATTTATTTTTCTTCCGGCACCACCGGCTTTCCCAAAGCCATTCTGCATAGCCACCGCGCGCTGTTGCATTCCTGCCGCGTTGAGCAGGCGCACCACGGACAAACGAAGGACGATGTCTTCCTTTGCATTCCGCCTCTTTACCATACCGGTGCCAAAATGCACTGGTTTGGCAGTCTGCTTTCCGGCTCCAAAGCCGTCATTCTCAAAGGCACCTCGCCCGAAACGATCCTGCGCACCGTTTCCGAGGAGAAATGCACCATTGTCTGGTTGCTCGTGCCGTGGGCGCAGGATATTCTCGGCGCGCTTGACCGCGGCGAATTGAAGCTGGAAGATTACCAGCTTTCGCAGTGGCGGCTGATGCACATCGGCGCCCAGCCGGTGCCGCAAAGTCTGGTTCGCCGCTGGCTGACCTATTTTCCCAATCATCAGTACGATACCAACTACGGCCTTTCCGAATCCATCGGGCCTGGAGCCGTTCACC
>CAMPBZ010000018.1 GCA_946641795.1 uncultured Clostridia bacterium | reverse complement strand
CCCAGCCGGTGCCGCAAAGTCTGGTTCGCCGCTGGCTGACCTATTTCCCCAATCATCAGTACGATACCAACTACGGCCTTTCCGAATCCATCGGGCCGGGCGCCGTTCACCTGGGCGTGGAGAACGTGAACAAGGTGGGCGCCATCGGCAAAGCCGGCTTTGGTTGGGAGACCCGCATTACCGATCCCGAAGGCAACGATGTGAAACGCGGCGAGGTCGGCGAGCTTTGCCTGCGCGGCCCCGGCGTTATGAAATGCTATTATAAAGACCCCGAAGCAACGGCAAAGGCCCTGCGCGACGGCTGGCTTCTGACCGGCGATATGGCGCAGGAGGACGAGGACGGCTTCATTTTTCTGGTGGACCGCAAAAAGGACGTCATCATAACGGGCGGCGAAAACCTGTACCCCGTGCAAATCGAGGATTTCCTTTCCGGCTTCCCAAAAATCAAGGACGTTGCCGTTATCGGTTTGCCCGACGCGCGTCTCGGCGAAATTGCCGCCGCCATCATCGAGCTCAACCCCGGCGCCGAATGCACCGAGGAGGAGATTATGGCCTTCTGCCATGCGCTCCCGCGCTACAAGCGGCCGCGCAAGATCATTTTTGCCAAAGTCCCGCGCAACCCCACCGGAAAAATCGAAAAGCCGAAGCTCCGCCGGATGTACGGCGGCGACGGCTTGGTAGCCGCGCAGAACAACGGTTGATAAAAATTTTAAACTTTTTCGGCAAAACCTCTTGACATAAAGTCAAGTTCAGGGGTTATCATAGAACCGAAGGAAAGGTATCAGATATGAAACAGTTACTCATCGGAAACGAGGCGGTCGCGCGCGGTCTTTACGAGGGCGGTATCGGGCTGGTTTCTTCCTACCCCGGCACCCCGTCCACCGAGATCACCGAGTTTCTTGCAAAATACAACGATCTGCACAGCGAATGGGCACCCAACGAAAAGGTGGCTATGGAGGTTGCCTTCGGCGCCTCGCTCGGCGGCGTTCGCAGCGCCTGCGCCATGAAACACGTCGGTCTGAACGTTGCGGCCGACCCGCTCTTTACGCTCTCCTACACCGGCGTCAACGGCGGCCTGGTCATCTGCGTTGCCGACGATCCCGCCATGCACTCCTCGCAGAACGAGCAGGATTCCCGCCACTATGCCGTTGCGGCCAAAGTGCCGATGTTGGAGCCTTCCGACTCCGCCGAGGCTTATGCGTTTGCCAAAGCGGCGTTTGCACTTTCCGAGCAATTTGACACGCCGGTTTTGTTCCGGATGTGCACCCGCGTCGCGCACAGCCGCTCGATCGTAGAGATCGGCGAGCGCGTGCCGGTTGAGAAAAAGCCCTATGTGAAGGACGGCGGCAAGTATATTATGATGCCGGGCAACGCCAAAAAGCGCCACCCGGTGGTGGAGGCGCGCACGGCGGCGCTCCGCGAATATGCCGAGACCTGCCCATTCAACCGCGTGGAAATGGGCGGCACCGAGATCGGCATTATCACTTCCGGCACTTCCTACCAGTATGTCAAAGAGGCGCTGGGGGATACCGTCAGCGTGCTCAAAATCGGTATGCCCAACCCGTTGCCTGAAAAATTGATTTTGGATTTTGCCGCAAAGGTGAAAAAGCTGTACGTCATCGAGGAGCTTGACCCCATTCTGGAAACGCATTGCAGAAATTTGGGGCTGGATCCCATCGGCAAGAGCCTGTTTTCTCCCATTGGCGAGTATTCGCAGGCCACCATTGCCGCCGCATTCGGCCTGCCCGAAAAGGAGGCGGCAAAAGCGCCGCAAAGCGCCGTTCCCGTGCGCCCGCCGATGATGTGTGCCGGTTGCCCCCACCGCGGCATTTACTACACGCTGGCCAAAAATAAAATCACCGTGCTCGGCGACATCGGCTGTTACACGCTGGGCGCGCAACCCCCGCTTTGCGCGGTGGATTCCACCCTTTGTATGGGCGCGTCGGTTTCCGGCGTTCACGGCTTCAACCTGGCCGGCGAAGGGAAGACCGAAGGAAAAACGGTTGCCGTCATAGGCGACTCCACCTTTATCCATTCGGGCGTTACGGGTTTGATCAACATTGCCTACAACGCCTCCAATTCCACCGTCATCATTTTGGATAATTCCATTACCGGTATGACCGGCCACCAGCAAAACCCCACCACCGGCTACAACATCAAAGGTGATCCCGCGGCCAAAGTCGATCTTGAAGCGCTCTGCCGCGCCGTGGGCATTTCCCGCGTTCGTGTGGTGGATCCCTACGATCTTGCCGCTTGCGAAAAAGCGATCAAGGAGGAGCTTGCCGCGGCCGAGCCTTCGGTCATCATTTCGCGCCGCCCCTGCGTGTTGCTCAAATACGTTAAAACCGAGCCGGCGCTCCGGGTCGATCCCGAAAAATGCCGCTCCTGCGGCCGGTGTATGAAACTCGGTTGCCCGGCCATCAGCCTCAAAGAAGGCAAGGCGCACATCGACGCAACGCTCTGCGTAGGCTGTGAGGTTTGCAAACAGCTTTGCGCGTTCGGCGCCATCGAAAAAGGAGGGGAGAAGGTATGAAAACCGTCAATATTATGATCGTCGGCGTCGGCGGGCAGGGAACCTTGCTTGCCTCGCGCCTGCTCGGCTGCCTTCTTACCGACGAGGGCTACGACGTTAAGGTTTCCGAGGTGCACGGCATGAGCCAGCGCGGCGGAAGCGTTGTGACCTATGTTCGTTTCGGTGAAAAGGTCTATTCCCCCATCATCACCGAAGGGGAGGCCGATTTTATCGTTTCGTTTGAAAAACTGGAAGCCGCGCGTTGGAGCGCCTGCCTTGCAAAGAACGGGCAAATCATCGTCAACACACAGCAAATCGACCCGATGCCGGTCATCATCGGCCAGGCGACCTACCCGGAGGCCATTCTGGAAGAGCTCCGCGCCGGCGGCACCAAGGTCGAGGAGATCGACGCGCTTTCGCTGGCTGTTCAGGCGGGAAGCGTCAAGGCGGTCAACATCGTGTTGATGGCGCGCCTTGCAAAATATATGAACATTCCCTACGAAAAATGGATCGCGGCGCTGGAAAAGACCGTTGCGCCCAAGTTCCTGGAATTAAACAAAAAAGCATTTGAACTCGGTTATGCCGCAGAGAAAGATTGATTTATGAAAAACCGTTATTATCAACAAGAAATGGAAACAATGCCCTACGAGCAGTTGCGCGAACTGCAATCCGAAAAGCTCGTCCGGCAGGTCAAGCACGTTTACGAGAACGTGCCCTATTACCGGGAATTGATGCAGAAAAAAGGCGTTACTCCTGCGGATATTCGCGGCGTGGACGACCTTTACAAGCTACCATTCCTTTCCAAGAGCGATTTGCGCGATACCTACCCCTACGGAATGCTTGCCGTCCCGCTTTCGGATTGCGTGCGCATCCAGTCCACGTCCGGTACCACCGGCAAGCGCGTCATCGCTTACTACACCCAGCACGATATTGACCTTTGGGAGGAGTGCTGTGCGCGCGCCATTGTCGCCGCGGGCGGTACCAAAGAGGATATTGTACAGGTCTGCTATGGCTACGGCCTGTTTACCGGCGGCTCCGGCCTGCACGGCGGCTCGCACAAAGTGGGATCTTTGACCCTGCCAATGTCCAGCGGAAACACCGAACGGCAGATCCAGTTTATGATGGATCTCAAATCCACCATTCTTTGCTGTACGCCGTCCTACGCCGCCTATTTGGGCGAAGCGCTCAAAGAGCGGGGCTACAAGCCTACCGACAACTTCCTCAAAGCCGGCATTTTCGGCGCCGAGCCCTGGACCGAGGAAATGCGGCGCGATATTGAAAAATCGCTCGGCATCAAAGCCTACGATATTTACGGCCTGACCGAAACTTCCGGCCCCGGCGTTGCCTTTGAATGCGAATATCAATGCGGAATGCACATCAACGAGGATCACTTCCTGGCCGAGATCATCGATCCCGATACCGGCGAAGTTCTGCCCGAGGGGAGCCGCGGCGAGCTGGTGTTCACCTCGCTGGATAAGGAGGCGTTTCCGCTCTTGCGCTATCGCACGCGGGACATCACCGTTCTCACGCGCGAAAAATGCGCCTGCGGCAGAACGCACGTACGGATGAAGAAACCGATGGGAAGAAGCGACGATATGCTCATCATTCGCGGCGTCAACGTATTCCCCTCGCAAATTGAAACGGTGCTCATTCAGGAGGGCTATGCCCCCAACTACCGCATCGAAGTGGATCGCGCCAACAACAGCGATACGCTGGACGTGTTTGTGGAGCTTGCACCCGAGCAGTTCTCGGATACCGTCAGCGGCATTACTGCGCGGGAGCGCGCGCTGGCCGGCGCTATCAAAACCATGCTGGGCATCAACCCCGTGGTGCATCTCGTTCCACCCAAGACCATTGAGCGCAGCGAAGGAAAAGCCGTTCGCGTGGTCGATAAACGCAAACTGCACGATTAAAAAAAGGAGGAACCCGAAAATGGCAATTCAGCAACTTACCGTTTTTTTGGAAAACAAACAGGGAAAACTGGCGGAGATCACCGGCCTTCTGGCAAAGAACGGCATTGATCTGCGCGCGCTTTCCATTGCCGACACCGCCGAGTTCGGCATTCTCCGCCTGATCGTCAGCGATGCGGGCAAAGCCCGGCAAATTCTTGCGGCCGACGGAACGCTGGTGCAAATTACCGAGGTGGTCGGCGTTCAGCTTTCGGATCAGCCCGGCGAGCTTGCCGAGGTGCTTTCGGCGCTGGACGACAACGGGATCAACGTAGAGTATCTTTACGCCTTCCTCACGCGCACCGAGAACAGCGCCTATGTTGTTTTGCGTGTTGCCGACAATGCCGCGGCCGAAAAAACGCTGCAAAAGGCCGGTTTCCGGCTGGTCAAAGCAAAGGATTTGGCCTCTTAAAACCCAAATTGCAAACTTTCCCTTGCAAAAACGATAAAATTTTGTTATAATAGGTTTGGATAATTGCACTGTCATTCGCGCGTTTTCCACAATTTCCCCAAAAGGAGCCGTCCTATGAAATTGAAAAAACTATTTGCTCTCGTGCTGATCTTCGCAATGTTGCTTTCCTCGGCGGCGCTGGTCATTCCCGCCGCGGCGGAAAGCTATGATGCCGAAGTTCTCGGTGCGTCCATCCGCACGGTTGGCAATCAAGGCCTGCGCTTCATCGGCAAAATCCGCAAAACCGCGGCCGTTCAGCCCGGCGAGAATGCCAATTTCGGCTTTCTTTTGATCCCGGCAACCATGGTGGAAAGCACCACCGAGTGGGATGAGGAAAACAAAGTGAACATCGTCACGCCGGATAGCATCACCTCGGAAACCCCCGTGGTCAAAAAGGTTCCTGCCGTCAATCTGATGCTTGAAACGGCGGTTCAGGCGGCGGTTACCGATTACGCCGGCGATTACGACGAGTTTTACTATTTTACCGCCGTCATCACCAACATTCCCGTAACCTTTTACGGCACGCAAATTCTGGCGCGCATTTACGTGACCGAAAATGAAACCGACAGTTATTCGGATCAGATTTCGCGGTCGGTGCAGTACGTTGCCGAAACCATCAGCGAGATGGGCGGCGAGGTGCCGGAGGCCATTACCCAAGTCCTTGCGGATTGCGAGCTTTATGGTCAGGATATTCTCATAGATGCCGATCAGATTGCCGAGGAGTTCTGGGAAACGCAAATCGATACCCCTGTGGAACCTCCTGTAAGCACCCTCTCCGGCGACTACAAGTACGTTGCCATCATCGGCGTGGACGGTGCCGGCGCCTTCTTCCAGCAGGCGAATACGCCCAATATCGACGCCATCTTTGCAAACGGCGCAGTCACTTATACGGCAAGAACCGAATTCCCCTCCCATAGCGGCCCGAGCTGGGGCAGCTTGTTGCACGGCGTCGGATCGGACGTTCACGGAATTACAAATGCAAATATTACCGATGGGCCATATCCATATAACTCTCTCTATCCCAGTATTTTCCGCGTGATCCGCGAGGAAGATTCCACCGTTAAGTTGGCGTCTTTCGCACAGTGGGAAGATATCAGCACCGGCTTGATTGAAAACGGATTTGGCGTAACCAAGGGCTATCTTCCGGTTGTTACACCCGGCATTCATACCGACGAGGACGGCAACCAGTATTATGCCGATGAAAATGGAAAAATCGATTACGCATACAAAAATGCAAACGGCGAGGTTTGCCTGAGCTACCGCGATATTCTCAACAAGAATATGATTTGCGATTACCTCGATGAGCAAATTCCCGCGCTCCTGTTCGTCCAGTTCGGCGGCGTGGACTATGCCGGCGAGCACGGCGGCGTTTCCTGGGCGGGCGGCTCTTCCAGCAACCAGTTCAACGGCGGTTGGGGCGGCTTTGGCTCGGATCCTTATTTACAGCAAATCACCATTACCGACGGCTACATCGGCGAGATTTACGCCAAATATGAGGCGGCCGGCGTGCTGGAAGACACCCTCTTCATCGTCACGGCCGATCACGGCGGAGTTAATTACGGACACGGCGGCAGCAGCGATGCCGAAATGAACATTATGTTCGCCATCTCCGGCAAAACGGTCAATTCGGAGTGCGCATTTGAGAATATGAAAATCCGTGATACCGCTGCCATCGTAGCCGAGGCGCTCGGTGCAACCGCACCGGCCGGCTGGTCGGCAACCGTTCCCGAGGACCTGTTTGAAACCGCCGCGCCAGAGCCCACCGGCTCCTTTGGCGCCTACAAATACGTTGCTGTTATTGGTATTGACGGCGCAGGGCGCTTCTTCCAAAACACCTCTACGCCCAACATCGATAGCATTTTTGCCGGCGGCGCAACCACGTATAGTTGCCTTACCCCGGTTTCCATCAGCGCCCAGTCCTGGGGCAGTATGCTGCACGGCGTTACGGCAAATTACCACAAATTAACCAATGCCACCATCGAAGATTCCAGTTATCGCTATCCAACCAATTCGCAGTTCCCAAGCATTTTCCGCGTGTTGCACGAGGCGAAACCGACTGCCAGACTGGCTTCGATCGTCGGTTGGGATCCCATCAACACCGGCATTGTGGAGGATGGACTTGGTGTAAATGTGACCAAACAGTCCACCGGCAGTAACGATGCCCTTGTGCGCGATCGCGTTTGCGCTTATCTGGACGAGCAAATTCCAACCTTCCTGTTCGTCCAGTTTGACCAGGTAGATCTTATAGGGCACAATTCCGGTTGGGGAGGTACCGCGTTCCTCAACCAAATTACCACCGACGACGGCTATATTGGCGAAATCTTTGCCAAATATCAAGCCGCAGGCGTTCTGGATGATACCCTCTTTATCCTCACCGCCGACCACGGCGGTTCGGGCACGGGTCACGGCGGCTCGACCGACGATCACGTCAAAGTCCTGCTTGGAGTGCGCGGCAAAACGGTGGTCAACGGCACCATCGGCGAGGTAGAAAACCGCGATATTGCCTCCATTGTAACCTATGCGCTTGGCGTTGCACAGCCCTCCGGCTGGACCTCCCGCGTTCCTTCCGGTTTGTTTGAGGACGTTACCGCACAGGATCGTCCCATGCCGCCCGCCGGCAATGTTTCCGCCCGGTATCACGCAAACGAGGATACCCCCGAAAACGCGCTGACCTACCTTGCAAACAACATTTCCAAATCGCTTTACCTCTATCTCCCGCTGGATGGCAACGCCACCGACGCCACCGGCAATAAGAGCACGACCACCAATGGCAAGCTCTATTTTGGCGACGACAACGGCTACTATGGCGGCGCCACCGCGTTTGACGACGGTTACATCTCGGTTTCCAACTACTATCCGGGAACCAATGATTTCAGCATCTCCTTCTGGATCAACACCTACGGCACCATGGGCGACCCCGCCATTCTTGCCAATAAAGACTGGGCAAGCGGCGCAAACTCCGGCTGGGTACTTGCCCTGCACACCTCCCGCATCCTGTTCAACTTCGGCAACGGCTCCGGGCGCCGGGATATCGGCTTTACGCTTCCTTCCAACTATCAGGACGGCTGGGTACACGTCATCATCACCGTCAACCACTCGGCTAACCAGGTCAAGTGTTACTACGATTTTGTGGAGCAATCTCCGGAGTACGATAAGAACGGCCTGACTCTTACCGGCACCAGCTTGACCAGCGGCAGTACGCTGTGCATCGGGCAGGATGCCCTTGGGCACGAACCCGACCATCTGCCGGCATATTTGGACGACGTCATGATCTTCAACGGCGTTTTGACCTCTTCCGACGTTTCCGCGCTGAAAACCTACTACAGTAAATAATCCGGAATAGGAATAAGAATTGTTCTAAAAATCGACAAAAAACAACCTGCCGGCGGAGCCTCCGCCGGCAGGTCTTTTATTTATGAAAAAGCCTATAAAAAAGCCGCCCTGCGTAAAGTCCCCCTTCGTGTAAAAAAAAGCTCCTCGTAAAAAAGGCTCCTCGTGTAAAAAAAGGCTCCCCTGTGTAAGGGGAGCTGGCGAGCTTGCTCGCCTGAGGGGTTGTTTTCCTAAATTGTTTATTTTTGTTTCTTTTTTCGTACCGCGCTGGGGGAAATGCCCATCGTGTTGCGAAATGTTTTTGCAAAGTAGGAGTTTCCGTTAAAGCCGCAGGCGGCGGCAACCTCGTGTACTTTCCGGTCGGTGTTGGCAAGGTAGTGGTAGGCGGCGCGGCAGCGGATCAGGTTCAAATGCTCCACAATGGTCAGCCCGGTGGTTTGCTTTACACAGCGGCACATATAGGCGGTGGTAATACCAATCCCGGCGCTAATCTCGTCAATCGAAAAGTTCCGGGTAAAGTTTTCGCGCAAAAAGCGGATCACCCGAACGGTAATGGCAAAGTCGCCGGCTTTTTTCTCGGCGCCGTCGGGCAGGGTAGCCGAGGAATACCGTTTGTAAAGCTCCAAAAGCAGGCGCCCGGCGCTTATGCGGGTCAGGGCGGCGCGGTAGGGGCCTTCCTGCTGCTCGTATTGTTTTACCATATCCAAATAAAAGCCGGTCAGTTCCGGGTCGCGGATCAGCGGTTGCAGGGAAAGCCCGGTTGCGGGAATGCCAAGCTCGTTCAAAAACTCCATCGAGGGGATCAGGCAATGGTGGCGCCAATCGGCGGTGGAGCCGGTGTGGATCTTCCCGGAGTTAATCACCGCAATATCGCCGGGCAGGGCGGTGTAAACCGTATCGTCAATCGAAATATTCTCGGCGCCTTCCAGCACCAAAATCACCTCAATTTCCAGGTGCCAGTTGGTGTAAAAACCGTCGGCCGCCGAGGTCTGATTGGTGTGCAAAACAAAGGGGAAGGGCTTTTCGTTGTAGTTGGTGCTTTCAATTTCAATGTCCTTCAAAATAAAGACGCCTCCTTTCGAAAAAAGCAGTAAAAACAGTATAGCACGCCCGGCCGGAAATGTCAATCAAATTTCATAAAAAATCAAAAATGATATATTTTTGTATCGTGGCGCAAGCCAGCAAACCGTTGCCCAAAATGCCCGCCGGCCGATGGTTCCACCGGTTTTTTTTAAATTACCATAGCAAATTTTTATGCTTCAATTTCAAATATTTATTCTATATGAAAAAAGGCATTGACATTCCCCTCCTATGTTATTATAATAGGAAACTGTAAAAAGCTATCTTTGTCCCTTTTTGCAAAAAGGGCGTAGCAAATCCTTTACTAACCAAAGGAGGAAACCAATGAAGAAGAGACTTTTATGCGGGTTGTTGACCTTTGCAATGGTGCTCTCTATGCTCATCGTTGTTCCGGCAACAACGGTTGTTGCGGCAGACACGTGGAGCAGTACCGTGTCAAGCGCAACACCCACCATTACCACCAATGCCGATATGACGGCATTCGCCACGGCTGTTTCGGGCGGCAATACCTTTGCGGGCAAAACCGTTCTGCTGGCGGGCAACGTCACGTTGAGCGCCACCGTGGGCGATAGTTCCCACCCGTTCTCCGGCAACTTTAACGGGCAGGGGCATACCGTTACCATTTCGCAGTCCTACACCAACCAAACCGACCGCGGCGGTCTGTTCTCCATGGTTGCCATTCCCAACGGCGGCACCGTCACCATTCAAAATGTCAAGGTGGCGGGAACCATAGATCTGACATCTTCCGGTGGCCATGATAAAAACGATACCCACGGTTGCCTGATTACCGGTACCAAGTCCGGTGCTTCGGGCACAGGAGCCTGTACGCTCAACATTCTCAACTGTTGGGTGGACGTACGGGTTAATTCAAGTTCTAACCGCGTGGGTACCGTTGGCGGCTTTATTGCTTGGGTCGGGCATCAGGATAGCTACCTTGCCCCTATGACCATCAATTTTGACTCCTGCCTGTGGACCGGCTACCTCAATGCGGGTCCCGCAACGGCGGACTGGGGCGGTTTTATTGGCAATACCGGTTTGAACAAATCCGGCAGAACCATGACCATCAACCTCAAAAACTGCGTTGCCGCCGGAAAGATCTCGCTTAACACCTCTTGGTCCACTAACACCGCGCTCATCATCGGTAACCAAAAATCCGATTACAACAGCGGCGTTACCACCGTCAACGTGGAGAATATGATTTGTTCCGGTAAATTTACCTCTTCGGTAACGCTCAATTCGGGCAACTGGTTTGCTTACTTCAACAAGCAGAACTCCTCCAAGGGTGTGTTGAACCTGAAAAACTTCTACTACTACCAGCACAACGCCGGCGGATTTAGCCCCATTCCGGTAACGCCTGCCAGCGGTGGCGGCATTACCAGCGGCTCAGCAACGGCAAAAACGCTTGCTGAAATCAAGGCGTTGACCTATACCAGTTTCTCCGAGCGTGGCAAGTGGGCAAACACCGCCTCCTATTACGTAGGCGGCGACGACAGCACCACAAACATGGTCATTCCCGCCGGCATTTACGGCGTCTTCTATGGCGGCACCTACTCCAAGTTCTATGATAACACCGCCACCACCTACACGATCAGCAATACAACCGAGATGATGAGCTTTGCCAGAGCCGTCAACGAAGGCTGCGTTTACTTCACCGGCAAAACCGTGCAGCTAACTTCAAACAGCGTTGACGTTTCGGGACAGACCTGGAAGAGCATCGGCAACCGGATGGATAACGGAAACGGCTATTGCTTCCGCGGTACCTTTGATGGTCAGGGGCACTACCTGGTGGGTATGGTATCCACCCAATCGACCGATGATACAGGCGCCTTCTTCGGCTACCTCGGCGACGGGGCAATTGTAAAGAACGTTTGGTTCAAGGCGGCTGCCTCGGGCAACAATGTCTCCGTCTCCGGCGGCAGCGGAAGCTGGCGGTATTTCTCATCGCTGCTTGCAAACTGCTGCTACGGCACCGTGCAAATTACCAATGTGCGCAACTCGATGAAACTCGGTTCCAGTTACAACTCCTCCACCGTTGGCAGTTTCGTCGGGTTTATGGATAACACGGTTGCCACTACCCTGACCATTTCGGGCTGCGTGTTCGACGGCAGATTGGACTTTGGTAACTACACCGACGACATCGGCGGCTTTGTTGGCTCCACCGGCAACAACAACGGTTACAACAAAACGCTGACCATTGAAAACTGCCTGTACGCCGGCACCATCGGCTTGAACTCGAAGACATCCTATTCCAGCATTGCCGGTTACCTTGGTCATGCAAACCATCCCAATAACGTTAATGGTGCCACCTCGGTTACCATTCGCAACTGCGTTTCCACCGGGCAAATCGGTTTTCTGTACACCCAAAACTGGGATGCCGCCAACCTCGGCAGTTGCGGGCAGGTCATTGGAACGGTGACAAACCCGAACCAAGGCAGTGTATCCTACACCATTGAAAACGTTTACTACAAACCTTCCTACCTGCACATGACCGCCAACACCGACTCTACCAAACGCTACCTCGGCGAGATTGGCAACGATAAGGGAACCTACACCAAGGATATTGCCGGTGCGCACTTCTGCACGCCGGTTGACCTGGGCGCGCTGACCACCTCGAATTTGAACAGCAACTGGACCATTACGGCAAACACCTCGTCCACGCTGTACGCGCCGGTTCCCACTTATGCAAAAACCAATCTTTCCATGTCCGCGCCCTCCTTTACCAGCCAGATAGCGCAGGTCAACGCAACAAGCAAGAGCACCAGTGCTTACTCCGGCTCGCTCACCTTTACGGTTGACTTTACTTCGGGCGTCAGCAACTTCGGTACGAAGAACGTCAACTGCGGCGTGATCCTCATTTCCAACACCAAGTTCAAGGCGCTTGCTTCTTCCGGCGCAATCACCTATGCTACGCTGACCGCCGCCAACTGCGGCACCCGCATCGCCGGCCTGAAAGGCACCGTATCGGGTGGCACTTCCACCATGAAGGTGGTTCTCAGCCGGTTTACGTCCAATTCCGCAAAGCAATCCGAAGAGTATTTCGCTATCCCGTATATCGGTTCCGAAATCTATCTGGACGGCGCACGCCTGATCGCATACAACGCACTTTGACGAAAGGAGGTAGAAACCTATGAAATTGCAATACGAACCCCTTGAATTAGAACTGATCCCAATGGATTCTGCCGACATCGTCACTTTGAGCGAGAACGAAGGCGGCTGGTCCGGCGGCTGGGACATCTTTACTTGATAGGAAGGGGAAAACGAAAATGAAACTTTTGAAACGAATTTTATGCCTTGCCATTGTTCTTGCAACAATGATGAGTATGGTTCTTCTCCCCATCCCCGCCTCGGCCGCGGATGCCGAAATGGAGATCGTCGGTGCGGCCATTCGCACCGAGGGAACGCAAGCGTTGCGCTTTGTGGGAAGAATTAAGAAATCTTCTTACAGCCTGACCTACGGCAACAACGCAAACTTCGGCATCATCCTGATTCCGAAGTATATGGTCAACTCCGGCACAAACATTACCAAAAGCACCACCGGCGTTTTGACCATTGCCGCAACGAAAGCCATCGAGTACAACCACCCGTGGCTTTCCACGGTGAAGATTACCGGCGTGAGCGGCTACATCTACTTTGTAGCTACCGTTACCGGCATTTCGGAAGCGAACTACAAAACCGACTTCCTTGCCCGCGTGTATGTCAATACGACCTACTCCACGCAAGCCACCCGCTCGGTATATGAAGTGGCAAGCGCGGCGAATTTGAGCTCCATTGTTACCGCCGCCAACAGTTACGGCACCGACATTGTTGTGGATGTTGGAACCGTGAACTGACCAACCACCCCCTAAAATTAACCCCCTTGCCGGGGCGGATCTTCCGCCCCGGCAATTTTTTTGCTTTTTTTGCGAAACATTGGCGCTTTTTGTTGACATCCCGCCCCGGAGTATGCTATAATAGCGATAATAAAGGAAAGAAAATTTGCAAAAAAAGGAACCCTTTCACTATGGAAAATCAAAAACTGTTTGACCGCATTGTAAAAGAGATTGGCGCCTGCCTTGCCACCAACACCGAGGACATCAACCCCGAAAACGGCGATACCTTTTTCGGCCTTCCCAAGCCCTACTCGGTGCCCACCCCCGGCGATTGCTTTCACGAAATGTATTATTGGGACACCTATTTTACCAACGTGGGTCTCATTGCCGTCGGCAACGCCGAGCAGGCAAAGAACAACGTGGAGGACATTGCCTCGCTCATCGAGCGCTTCGGCTTTATGCCCAACGGCAGCCGCCGCCGCTACCTCAAACACT